>CAZWKM010000115.1:0-6502 GCA_964634165.1 uncultured Pirellulales bacterium
TGGCAAGTCTTTTGCCGGTTCGCAGATAGAAAGGAACGCCCTTCCACCGCCAATTGTCCATAAACAACTTTGCAGCGATGAAGGTTTCGGTTTTTGACTGGGGGTTTATGCCGGGTTCTGCTCGATAACCGACAACTTTCCTGCCGTTTATCGAGCCGGGACCATATTGACCCCGCACAATAAAACTGTCGAGCTCATCCAGTTTGAAAGGACGAATCGACCGCAAAAGCTTGACCTTCTCATCACGAATGTGGTCTGCCTCGAAAGATGTGGGCGGCTCAATTGCCACCAGAGCAAGCATTTGAAGCATATGATTTTGAAACATATCCCGAAGAGCACCGGCCCTGTCATAATAACTGCCGCGATGCCCAACGCCTATCGATTCAGCTATGGTGATTTGAACGTGGTCAATATAATTGCGGTTCCAGATCGGCTCAAAAATCGCGTTCGCAAAACGAAACATCAATATATTCTGAACGGTCTCTTTGCCGAGGTAATGGTCTATGCGATAAACTTGAGATTCATTGAAACATCGATGAATTATCCTATTCAATTCAACAGCACTTTGCAAATCTCTGCCGAAGGGCTTTTCCACAACTAATCTGACCTGCTGCTTCGAAGCGGGTTCGCCGGGGCAGGACAATCCTGACGAACCAAGCCGTTCTACTATTGTGCTGTATAGAAAGGGAGGAACAGCCAGATAAAAAACGCGACTGCCATCAACCTTATGCTTTTTGTCTAATTCAGCGAGCTTAATTTTGATGTTGTCATAAAACAAAGTGTCGCTGTAATCACCGCTTATATAATAAAGCTTATCGGTAAAAGATTTTAGTTCCTTTGCGGATATACCGCTGAAGTTTTCTTGTATTGCTTGTTGTGCGATTTGCCGAAACTGCTCACTGATAAGCTTTTTTCTCCCCACACCTAACAGATAAAATCGTTCGTCAAGTAAACCTCGCTTAAAGACCCGGGCAAGGGCTACAAGCAATTTTCTGCGGGTCAGGTCTCCAGATGCCCCGAAGACCACTAAAGCGGTGGCTCCAGCCGCCACTTCCTCACAAATAATATCCTGCGGGGTTACGGATAGTCGAACTTCCTGCACAGCAACCGCTCCTTATTTCGTTTGGTATCGAACAATGTACCTGGTTTTCCTGTAACCGCGTTTAATCTTCAATCAGCTCAAACTCATCTTTGCCGGCCCCACACTCCGGACAGACCCAATCATCCGGCAAATCTTCAAAAGCAGTGCCAGCTTCCACATCATTGTCCGGGTCACCCACATCCGGGTCATAAATGTATCCGCACATAAGACATTTGTATTTCTTCATATTTCTCACTCCTTCTTCTGCCTGCGTCTTTGGTTTTATCTTGATATATGTTGCAGCAGTCTTGGGGGTCCTGCCCTGCTTAATATCGCGGTAGTAGGCGTACGTCATAGGTTGTTTGTCTCCATCAAGCGTTTCGCACGCTACTATTTTTGCGATAAATAACGTGTGCGTTACAACATCAATACTTTGAGCAACTTCAGCCTCAAGAAAAGCTATGGTATTATCCAAAACTATCGGCACGCCCGTCTGACCTATCTTATAATTTACCTGCTCAAATTTGTCTATGTCTCTGCCGGACCTAAACCCAAACCTGCCGATAAAAGGCATCGGCGTCTCTTGAGAAAGAATAGAGATCGTAAAGACTTTGCTGTCGGCAATGTACTCGTGGGTTAAACTTTGTATATTAAGACTCATCGCCACCATTGGTGGCTCAGGCACCAGTTGAAATACCGTATTGACAATGCAGCCGTTGAATCTATTGCCCTTTTTTGAGCTGACTATACACATTCCATAGCTCAATTTGAACAATGATTCTAAATCCAACATCTACATCTCCTGAGGCAGTTTCGCCATTTCTGTTGGTCCGGCGTGGAATTCATTGGGCTATTGCAAAGCTTTCAACTTTCTCAGCAAGGTAGTAATATGGCTCAATTCCTCGATGATAATCTCTTCCACTTTGTCCCTGCCTGCCTTTACGGGCACTAAGGCCTTTAAATTCAGATAGAAAACAACCGAATCCTTTTCAGAATTTACAGCTATGTCAAGAATCTCCTTTATCGTCTCGCTGCCGGTCAGTTTCGTGGTCGGGCCTATTCTGCCTTCCATACCACGAGCATCAGCCATTACCTGCAGATACATTGCCGCTTGATTATCAGGGTCGAAAATCATCGGTTCTTTTTCCCGGCCGCTCAGTTCTTTTCTCATTTCCACAAAGGTTTTCAGATGCTCATCCTCCATAGCGGCCATATCGAGTAACATCTGTTTTGTTTTCTTGTCTGATGCTTTCTCCGCTGCTTCGCGATAATACTTGGCGCCGTTTCTCTCAATTTCTTCTGCCATTTCAAAGATTTCTTCTGCGTTAAAAGTAATACCCATTATCTTTCTCCCTTCCACAATCCGTGAACGTTACAATGCTCTCTTGCACTGACAGAATCAGCTTCAATACTAAACACCGCTTCCGGTGTATCGCCGGGGTTGAGGAACTGTCGATACGCCTTGCCGTCAGCGAGAATCTCAATCCACTCAATATAATGTTTTTCCTCCATAGGATGAGGAACGCTGCCGACCTTTACTTTGATGCCGCCGTCAACCTTCTCAATCACGGGCACATGTTTTTCTGTTGCAGCGTCAGCCGTTTTCTCCTCCAGAAGTTCCATCGGCTGACCACAACAGACCAACTCGCCGGCGCCGCCGTGAAGCACTTCCACGATATTGCCACACACCATACATTTATAGACTTGAAGTTTCTTAGCCATAATTTTCCCCTTTCGAAATTTTGTAGTTCTGATTTTTCATCCTTAATATAGCGTTAAAAAAAGCTCCTGCTCTAATTAGAGATTTTAAGCTCTTTGTGTTTGTCCAGAATCTCATCAGCCAGCCTGTCCAGAGCTGTAAAGTCATCATTTTTTGGATAACCCTTCGCTATCACCGGCGTAAGGATTTCTACTTTAAGGTTTGGCATCAGACCAGTAAGCTGCTCGACCATCCTGCCGCCCCACCCATAGGAGCCGATAATCGAAGCAAATTTTGTTTTCGGCCTGAGTGCGTTTGCCAAAATCGCAGCGTATGCAACTTTTGGGTGTGCCCCCGCCAAGACCGTCGGAGAACCAAGCACAATCGTAGCTGCATCAACAAGCGACATCGCCAGTTTGCCGATGTCCGTCGCCGTAAGTTTGAACTGCTTGACCGTAATGCCTCTTTCAATCAAAGCATCAACAAAATGCTCAACCATTTTTCTTGTGCTATCGTGCATTGAGATATACGGCAGCACCACTTCGTTCTTGACCTGGTCGCTGACCCAATCTTTGTACGCATCGATAATAAACTCGGGCCTGTCATAGACGGGGCCATGACTTGGAGCAATCATTTCAATTTCCAAAGCCTTTATTTTTTCGAGATTCTTTTTTATAGGCGCCCTGAAAGGCATCATTATCTCTGCGTAATACCTCTTAGCCGCCTCATAAACAACGGCTTCATCGTCCACAAACAGCCCGCTTGTTGCAACGTGTGAGCCGAAGAAATCGCACGGGAAAAATATTTTGTCCTCCTGCAAGTATGTTCCCAGCGTCTCAGGCCAATGGACCCATGGGATATAGACAAACTGCAGCATCTTATCGCCCAGCGAAATCGTCTGACCATCATCGACAGTGGTGAATTTGTCCTCGCTGATGTTCAATAAGTCGATAAGCATACCCTTGCACTTCGGATTTGTTATTACCTTTGCATCAGGATAGAGCATTAATATATCCGGTATGCTGCCGGAGTGGTCCTGCTCACCGTGGTGGACAACAATATAATCTATTCTATCGGCTCCAACTTTGACAAGATTGTCTATCAGAACGTCGGTTTTCGTCGGGTCAACAGTATCCAGCAGCGCCGTCTTCTCGCTGCCCTTTATCAGATAGGCATTATAACTTGTGCCATCGGGCAGTGGAATCAACTCGTCAAACAGTCGCCTGTCCCAATCAATCGCACCAACGAAATAAACGTTCGGTTTTAGCTGCCTCATTTTTCTACCCTCTCTTTGCAGGTGGTATATATCTTTTCAGCATTAAGGAAAGAGTTACTATCGTAACGGAACTCATAGCCATTGCAAGCCCTGCAAGTTCAGGCTTAAAAGTAATTCCAAAAAATGGATGTAGTATTCCTGCCGCAACAGGAATCAATGCAGTATTATATGCAAAAGCCCAAAACAGATTTTGTTTTATCCTCGACATTACTTTACTGCTCAATTGCACCGCTGCAACAGCATCCATAAGGTCGTCTTTTATAAGTACTATCTCACCACTCTCTATTGCTACATCTGTACCGCTGCCTAAAGCAATACCTACATCTGCCTGGGCAAGTGCCGGTGCATCGTTAATCCCGTCACCCACGAAACCTACTACCTGTCCTTTTTCTTGAAGTTTCTTTACCTCATTAGCTTTATCCTGCGGCAAAACCTCTGCTAATACTTTTTCTATTCCAATTTGCTTTGCAATTGTATTTGCAGTCCTTGCATTGTCACCGGTAATCATAACAACATTGAGATTCATACCTTTTAGCTCTTTAATTGCATTTTTTGTTGTTTTCTTTAATGTGTCGGCAATGGCAATTATGCCACATATTTCGCAGCCCCGAGCGATGAGTATTATCGTCTTTGCTTCGTTTTCAAGCTGAAGCATATTTTCCCCAACCTCTTTAGGATACGAGATGTTTCTTTCTTTGAAAAGCGTTCTATTTCCTACAAGCACCTCAAATCCTTCAACTGTTGCTATTACACCTTTTCCCCCAAAGGTGTCAAAGCTCTTGCACTCGGCCGTCTCAATGCCTTTTTCCTGTGCTCGCCTCACTATGGCCTCCGCAAGAGGATGTTGTGAATTCCTCTCAACACTTGCTACCAACTTTAGCAGTGTTCTATCATCAATTCCAATACCGATTATGTCTGTAACTTCCGGTCTTCCCATCGTCAGAGTCCCGGTTTTATCAAATACCATCGTTGTCAGCTTCTCAGAGATTTCGAGGGCTTCGCCATTCTTGATGAGAATGCCGAGTTCAGCCCCGCGGCCGACGCCCACAGTCACCGCGGTGGGAGTGGCAAGTCCAAGAGCGCAAGGGCATGCAATAACAAGGACAGAAATCATACAAGTCAGGGCAAAAAGCAGTGAATTACCGAGAATTAAATACCACAGAACAAAAGAAAGAATTGCAATTGTCAGCACTATTGGAATGAAATAACTTACCGCTTTATCAGCAATCCTTTGAATAGGGGGCCGTGAGCCCTGAGCTGCTTTCACAAGTTCTATGATCCGGGACAGCACGGTATCTTTGCCTATTTTTGTCGCTCTGAATTTGATTACGCTGTTTTTGTTAATCGTCCCACCAACAACACTATCACCTTTCTTTTTCAAAGCTGGAATAGGTTCTCCTGTAATCATTGACTCATCTACGTAGCTCTCACCATCAATAACATCACCATCTACAGGGATTTTTTCTCCTGGTTTTACAACTACCGTATCATTTATTTGAACATCCTCTACAGGTATTTCAATCTCATTGTTATCACGAATAACAGTAGCAGCTTTGGGCTGTAAACCAATCAGTTTTTTTATCGCTTCTGAGGTTCTTCCTTTCGCCCTTGCCTCCAAGTACCGTCCCATTGTGAGAAATGCGGCAAGAAGAACCGCTGTCTCATAAAACAAAAAATCCCTTGAAAGTATAAACTCAAAAGTACCTAAAATGCTTGATACAAATGCGACGCCAATCCCCATAGAATACATCACATCCATGTTGAGATTCCTGTTTTTAAGAGAACGGTAGGCAGCGCTGAAAATAGGATGGCTTACATAAATAAAGGCAGGAGTTGAAACAACCAGCATTAGATACGCCATTGGAAAAGGAAGATGGACTGGAACATACATAAGAACCATTAGAGGAATACCTACAGCCAAGCCGACAATGACTCTGTTGCGTTTTTCTCTTAAATCTTTTTCTCTTGCTGCTTTTTCTAAATCTTCTGTTTCTTCTCCCTCCACCCCGAGCCATTGATAGCCGGCGCCTTCAATGGCTTCTTTCATCTCAGCCATTGTTGTCATTGCCGGGTTGTAGGTGATATATACTTTTTCAGCTCCCAGATTAACATTAACATTACTGATTCCATCCAGTTTTTTGAGCGCGCTTTCAATTGTTTTTGCGCAAGTAGCACAGGTCATACCCCCAATTTTCAGGGTGATTTTTTCATTTACCACCCTATACCCTGCGTCTGTAACCGCTTTTTCCAGGTCAGCAAGGTTCAACTTCGCAGACTCGTACCCAACCATAGCGGCCTCATTTCCAAGGTTCACTTGCGCATTAGTAACACCATCAAGATGTAACAGGCATTTTTCAATTGTTGTAGCGCATGTTGCGCAGGTCATTCCTGAAATCTTGAGTTCAGTCTTTTCCATATGCTCTTCTGTCATACCAATTCTTTTGCC
>CAZWKM010000116.1:0-6498 GCA_964634165.1 uncultured Pirellulales bacterium
TTATAATCACGCTGGCGTTGACAAGAATGAAAAGTATTATCATTAAGGTCGAGGCGGTTTTGACCAGCACTACGATATCAAGAAAAACTATTGCGGTAATCATAAAGCCGCTTGTGAGCAATATGCTGAAGTGAGGTGTTTTGAAGCGTGGGCTCACATGAGCTAAAAGCGGCGGCAGCAATTGGTCCCTGCTCATCGCCATAGGCGAGCGAGAGGCGGCGAAGATGCCGCCATTTGCAGTGGTTACAAAAGCAGCTATTGCAGCGAAGCTTAGGATTACAAAACCGGGCAGTCCCATAAATTTATTGGCCGCCAGTGACACAGGCATTATGTTACCTTGCTGGTACATGTCCTCCAGTTCGGCGCCATCCAGCACACCGACGGTAATTATGATTACGCCGATGTAAAACAAGGTTACAATAAACCAGGCGAGGAGCATACCCAGGGGCAAATTTCTTCCGGGCTGTTTGACTTCTTCAGCAATGCTGGCGACTTTAGTTAAGCCGCCGAAACTTATGAAAACCAATCCTGCAGTTGCAAATACTGCGGGCCAACCTTTTTCAAGAAAGCCCTCGTATCTGACAGCTTCAACAGCTCCGGAGCCAAAAACAACAAAGAAGGCAAGTATGGCCAGCAATGCTCCGACAAGAATAACCTGAAATCTGCTTGTTAGTTTGACGCTTACGATATTCAGTGTAGTAAATCCGAGGCAGCAGGCGACGGCTATTGCCTTGAGGTGCCACTGGGTTAGCTGGGTTGGAAAGAGGCGCTGTAGTACAACCTCGATAAGCACGGCCATTCCGATAATGGCAAATGCGCTTTTTAATGCGAGCGAGAACCAGCTTGCCAATCCGCCGAACACCCCCCAAATCGAGCCTAAACTCCGCTCGACAAAGAAATATGTTCCCCCGGCCCGGGGCATTGCGGTGGCCAGTTCGGCCTTACTGAGGACGCTGGGAATTATTAAAACCGATGCAAAAAAATATGACAATATGACCGCAGGGCCAGCTTTTGCGAAAGCAATGGCAGGCAAAACAAATAGGCCCGAACTTATCATAGCGCCGGCTGCCACGGCAAATACATCAAGGGAACCAAGCTGTCTCTTTAGCTGATGTATCTTAAAACCTCCCTGTTATGGCTCGTATTTTGAATAAATAGCGCTCTTATTCGGTATTATACCAGGATGCTGTAATTTTCAACAGAAATACCAAATGATTGGACAAAGCCCGCTACATCTATTATTATAGTTCATAGATTCAGCTTACAGTATAACCCCTAAAGTGTTGAGGGTGAATCGCATTTTTTATTGATAAAATGGGTAAGATGATTAGTAGAAGAGATTTCCTCGGTTCCATTGTGGGCGGTGCCGTGGCTATGGCTTTGCCGCGGGATTTCTTTTTGAAGAAGAAGGGCACAGCCAAGCCGAATGTTATCCTTTGTATGGCAGATGATTTGGGCTGGGGTGACACCGGGTTTAACGGCAGTAAGATAATTAAGACCCCCAACCTCGATGCGATGGCAGAAGGCGGATTGCGATTTGCGCGTTTTTATTCTGCGGCGCCGGTGTGCTCGCCCACTCGTGGAAGCTGCCTAACAGGTCGACATCCATATCGATATGGAATCTTCTCTGCAAATGTCGGACATATGCGCAAGGAAGAGATTACCTTAGCGGAAGCTTTGAAGACGCAAGGATACGTAACAGGCCATTTCGGCAAATGGCACCTGGGGACACTTACTACGAGAGAAAAGGATTCCAACCGCGGCGGACCAAGAGGTGCAAAGCACTATTCGCCGCCATGGGAGAACGGATTCGATGTATGTTTTTCCACAGAAGCAAAGGTCCCGACGTGGAATCCGATGAAGAAGCCGGAGACAAATGAGCATTACGGAACCTATTATTGGAGAGAGGACGGAGCGAAGGCGGTTGAGAATCTTGATGGCGACGACAGCCGGGTCATTATGGACCGGGTTATTCCATTTGTTCGGAAAGCTGCAAGGAATAAGAAGCCATTTCTGACTGTGGTCTGGTTTCATACGCCTCACCTGCCGGTCATAGCGGGGGCGGAATACAGGAAGATGTATTCGCAGTACAGCGAAGACGAGCAACATTACTATGGATGTATTAGCGCTCTGGATGAGCAGATGGGCCGGCTTCGCAGGGAGCTGCGCGCTGCGGGCATTGCCGGTAATACAATGTTGTGGTTTTGCAGTGATAATGGGCCGGAAGGAAAAGACGGTAAGCGAGGCCGGACTCGCGGTTCAGCAGGGCCGCTGCGTGGGCGCAAACGCAGCTTGTTCGAAGGCGGAGTTCGCGTGCCGGGTCTGCTCGAATGGCCTGGGCGCGTTAAAGGTGGGCGCGTGACGGATATTCCTTGCTGCACATCGGACTATTTCCCGACGGTTCTGGACGTGCTTGGCTTCAAAATGAAGGGACAACCGGAACCAATCGACGGGGTCAGCCTGCTGCCGCTGATTGAAGGGAAAATGACTAAACGTCTCAAGCCCATCGGGTTTGAGTCCGGCAGACAGGTATCGCTTACGGACAACCGTTACAAGCTGATTTCCCAGAACAAGGGCAAGAGCTATATGCTCTTTGACCTGATTGAGGACCCGGGTGAGACAAAGGACAGGGCAGCGGAAAAGCCGGAGATTTTACAAACGATGAAGGCGACGCTCGAGAAGTGGCGCGAATCCTGCAAGGACAGTCTGGAGGGTAAAGATTATACTTAGCAATGTAAATTTCATATTTGATAACAGTTTCAAAAATAGAATATTATGGGCAAACAAAGTGGCTTTACGTTAGTAGAACTTTTGGTGGTAATTGCCATCATCGCGGTGTTGATGGCGATATTACTGCCGGCACTAAATCGGGCCAGGGAGCAAGGTAAGCGTGCTGCTTGTTTAAATAACGTCAGAAGTCTTACCATTGCCTGGGTAATGTACTGCGATGATAATGATGAAAAATTACCTAAAGGCTGGACGACCAGTGATGGCTGGATTCAGGACATACCAGGCTATTATACAAATCCTGAAGAAGCCCCTGAGCCTCTCCAGCTGGAAGCACTTAGAGGCGGGACCTTGTATCCGTATTTGAACACAACAAAAATCTTTCGTTGTCCAGTTGCCAAAAAGGGTGAATTACGTACATACAGTATAACCCATGCAATGAATGGTTTTGCTTCCGATGGTGGGAAAATTATCGAGCGAAGAACAGAACTTAAGAATCATGGAACCAGAATTGTTTTTTTAGATGATTTTATTCGTGACTGGGATGCATGCTGGATGCTTTATTGGAGTCAGCCAAAGTGGTGGAATACAACTCCTATCAGACATGGATATGGGAATGTCTTTTCTTTTGCGGATAGTCATGCAGAATATTGGAAGTGGAAGGACCAGCGTACGATTTCTCTGGCCATAAAGTGTTATGAAGCAAATACTCCTGAGGCAAGGTTCTATCCGGAATCCGTTCAAGAAGCTAACCCGGATTTAATAAGGGTAACCAGAGCGGTATGGGGTTCGATTGGGTATTAGCTTAAAAAATTGGTAACCGTTCAGGCCTTTTCACTGGCTTGAGGTAAGAGCGATGGAGTAGGACTTTGGAAATAATAGGCACTCAGAGCGTTTTGGAGAAATTGCCATCTGGATCGGCCTTGTTTTCGGCAGGTAGCCAGGATTGTCCAGATACGTGCGTTCCATTGTCGGCCCATCAAGGAGCGGCTGCCTTGTGTAATCCGTCGGTCAATAATCGACTGGCGAAGGGTCTGCCTTGCAGGAAAAGATTATTAAGATAGAAAGGGAGCGAAAATGGAAAGACAAACAAGAAGAGAGTTTTTGAGAATGGTCGGCTCAGTGGCGGTGTCAGGTGGGGCGCTATCGCTGCTGCCGAGCTGCGCGAGTATCGGGCAAACAATAGGGGCGGGAGGAAAACGGCCGAACATTATCTTTATTATGACAGACGACCACGCTTCGCACGCGCTTAGCTGCTACGGCAGCAAGATAAATAAGACGCCGAACCTCGACCGGCTTGCCAAAGAGGGTATGTTGTTTAAGAACAGCTTCTGCACCAATTCTATTTGTGCGCCCTGCAGGGCGGTGATTCTGACGGGCAAATACAGCCATATCAACGGGGTCATCGACAACAGGAAAAGGTTCGACGGCAGCCAGCAGACGTTCCCGAAGCTGCTGCAGGAGGCCGGCTATGAGACGGCTATGATAGGTAAGTGGCACCTCAAGAGTGACCCGACCGGCTTTGACTACTGGAATGTCCTGCCCGGTCAGGGGACATACTACAACCCGTTTATGCGCGAGATGGGCCAGCGAAAAAAATATACCGGGTACACAACGGATATTATTACCGACCATTGTCTCAAGTGGCTCAAAGAACGCAAAAGCGACAAGCCATTCTGCCTGATGTATCACCACAAGGCGCCGCACCGCAGGTGGGAGCCGGGTCCCAAACATCTGGCAATGTATGACGACGTTACTATACCGGAGCCGGACAACCTGTTCGATGATTACTCCACGCGCGGGCGAGCCGCGAAGGAACAAGATATGAGCATCGAAAAGACGATGGACAAGATAGATTTGAAACTCGTGGCGCCGAGAAACCTGAATCCTGAGCAGAAGGACTTTTGGGATGCAGCATACGAACCCAAGAACGAGGCTTTCCGCAAGGCGAATCTGAAGGGCAGGGAGCTGGTCCGCTGGAAATATCAGAGATATATCAAGGACTATCTGCGGTGCATCGCTTCGGTTGATGACAATGTCGGGCGGCTCCTGGATTATCTTGACGAGTCGGGTCTGGCCAGGAATACGGTCGTGTTCTACACTTCGGACCAGGGTTTCTACTTAGGCGACCACGGCTGGTTCGACAAGCGATTTATGTACGAGGAATCACTGCGGATGCCGCTTCTGGTTCGGTACCCGAGGGAGATTAAGGCTGGCTCGGTCAACGATGCCATCGTTCTGAACCTGGATTTTGCGCCGACGTTTCTGGATTTTGCCGGCGTCGGCAAGGCGGATGATATGCAGGGCGGGTCTATCCGCCGGGTTCTTCGGGGCAGGACGCCCAGGGATTGGCGGACATCGATGTACTACCGCTACTACGAGTATCCGGGCCCGCACAGTGTAAAACGTCACTACGGCGTGCGGACCCAGCGGTATAAGCTGATACACTTCTACCACGACATCGATGAATGGGAACTGTATGACCTCCGGAAAGACCCGCGTGAAATGAAGAACGTGTATGACGACCCGGCATACGCCGACACCGTCAAGCAGCTAAAGGCTGAACTTCAACGACTGCGAAAAAAATACAAAGACACAGACTGATTCCGGAAGGTAGCTGTTTAGAAAATTGCTGTACTACCTTTGGGATAGTAAGTAATATGGGCTGATAGCGGCCTGAATAGTGATACATAACAGACCGGCTCAGCGGCGTAGCTGAGCAAAGGTCATTACGAAAATGTTAGCTAATGAGGAGTCAAATTATGGGTGATTCAGTAAATCGAAGAGAGTTTTTGGGGGCGAGCGCAGCGGGCGCGGGGGCATTACTGCTGGGCGGAAAGTTAGGCAGCCGGGCCGTGATGGCCGGCGAGGGTGGAGAATGGCCGCCTAAGATGCCCGTCGTAAAGATCCACCAGGTCTATGTTGGCAGGACCGGTGGGATTTACCTGTCCAGGCCGACGGAGGAGATAGCCAAGTTCGAGAAATACCTCGCAAACCTGGAGCGTAAGCTTGGGGACGTGAAGTTCGTCGGCGGCGAATTGGTTCCTCCGGCCGATGTGGACAAGATGGTGGCCAAAGTAAAAGACGCTGACGGTGTGCTGCTATTCCATCTTCAAGCGCATGGGCCAGGAGGGGCGCCGAAGCAGGCGATGGACCAAATCATCAATGTGGGGCTGCAAACGGCGGTGTTCTCGCAGCCGTTCAGTGGTCACGGGTGGATGTACTTCCCCCAATGGCGCAAGGCGGGCAAAAAGGTCGTTGTGCTGCCCACAAGTGACTGGGGCGAGCTTGAGAAGATAGTCAGGCTGATGCGGGTCGGACCGCATTTAAAGAAGTCTCGTATCGTCGTCGTGCGCGGGCCCCGTGGAACGGCTGCGGCGTGTTCTGCCGAGCAGGTCAAGGAAAAGCTGGGCGTTGAGATGGTCCCAATCACAGTCGAGGAAACCATCAAGGCCCACCAGGCGGTGGATATCAAGGACGCTGAGGCAGAAGCCCAGAAGTACTGGATTAGTAAGGCCAAAAAGATTGTGGAGCCTTCGAGAAAGGAGATAATCAACTCGGCCCGGCTGTACCTGGCGATGAAGAACATCATGATAAAGGAACGGGCACAGGCCACCACGAGCTCAAATTGTATGGGTGGACCGGCTAAATGCTGCCTGACGTACAGCAAGCTCAACGACCTTGGACTGGTCGGTGCCTGCGAGGGTGATATGGATTCGACGCTGACAATGCTGATATTCGCCTATGCGTTCGGGATTCCCGGGTTCATCA
>CAZWKM010000117.1:0-3059 GCA_964634165.1 uncultured Pirellulales bacterium
CTTGAGGACTATGTGTCCGGGCAGAAATGCGGGATGGCGATTTATTCGCCGGTGATGGACGATGGGCGATATGATGAGACGGTGCCGGAGTGGCTGCGGGGCAAGAATGTTCTGGAAGCTGACCAAGAAATTATCGAACAACTGAGACAGATTGGAGTGTTGGTATCGGAGCAAAGAATCTCACACAGCTATCCTCATTGCTGGCGGAGCAAGGGACCGGTCATCTTCAGGGCGACGGAGCAGTGGTTCATCAGTGTTGACAAAGAGCTGCCTCCGCGTCTTCTTGGCGAAGACAAGAGCGGGGGTAAGAGTTTGCGTGATTTGGCGCTGGAGCGGGTGAAAGAGGTAAAATGGGTACCTGCGTGGGGCCAAAAGCGCATCGAGGGGATGCTGGAGTCGCGGCCTGACTGGTGTATCAGCAGGCAGCGCTCGTGGGGACTGCCTCTGCCCGTTTTTGTGAACTCGAAGGGCGAGAGCTTGTTGACGAAGGAATCTGTGTTGGCTGTGGCCAAGCATATCTCTGAGAAAGGGTCGGATAGCTGGTTTACGGATTCGGTCCGGCAGATTTTGGGCGATGATTTTGAATTGCCGGAGGGCTTTAGTTTCGATGATTTGCAGAAGGAAGAAAACATCTTTGACGTGTGGTTCGAGTCGGGATGCAGCTGGTACAGCGTGTGTGTAAAAGAAGCGGGCTGGCCTGTGCCGGTGGATTTATATCTGGAAGGGTCGGACCAGCATCGGGGGTGGTTTCAACTGTCACTTCTGCCGGCGCTGGGGGCAACGGGCAAAGAGCCGTTCAAGGGCGTTTTAACGCACGGCTTTACCGTTGATGAGAAGGGTCTCAAACAGTCGAAATCGTTAGGTAACTACGTTAATGCGCAGGAGGAGGTGGCGAAATACGGGGCGGATGTTCTGCGGCTGTGGGTGGCGAGCGTAAATTATCAGGAAGATATACGGTGCAACGATGAGCTAATAGGACGGACGCAGGATGCCTACAGGAAAATCAGAAATACGCTCAGATTTCTGCTCGGCAATATCGATGATTTTGACCCGAATGCTGAAAGCGTGGCCTACGATGATATGTTCGAGATAGATAAGTGGGCAATGCAGCAATTGCAAAAGCTGATTGCGAATGTTAGGGCGGCATATGAGAACTTTGTCTTTCATAGAGTTTTTTCGCTGCTTTATAACTTCTGTACAGTGGAGATGAGCAGTATATATATGGACGTGCTCAAGGACAGACTGTACTGCGATGCGGCGGATAGTTTGTGCCGGCGAAGCGCACAGACTGCAATGCACAGGACACTGGATTGCCTGGTTCGGATGCTGGCGCCTGTATTAGTGCACACAGCGGAAGAGGCGTGGGCGGCAATGAAATCGTCGAGCGTGATGCGTGATGCGTATTGCGAAGAAAGTGTGCATTTAGCTGAGATGCCGAAGGTCGATGACTCAATTGACTTCAAGGGCGCCGAATCGAGGTGGCAGAAGTTAATGGGGCTGCGGGACGAGGTCTTGCGGGTCCTGGAGGGTTTGAGGCAAGAGAAAAAGATTGCCAGCAATCAGGAGGCAAGCGTAACTATTTACTGCGATGATGAGGACGCCGGGGTCCTTAATGAGCTTGGACTTGAACAATTTGCAGCACTTTGCATTGTTAGTGAGGTGAAACTGCAGAAAGACACGGGTGAGATGACAGTCGCAGCGCAGAAAAGTAGTTTCAAAAAGTGTCAGCGGTGCTGGAACTATTGGCCGAGCGTTGGGGCGGATGGCGAGCATCCTGATTTGTGTAAGCGGTGCGTTTCCGTTGTGCGTGGTGCGTGAAGAGTATCTTGGCAAAAAAAACTCGAAATAAGAAGCACGAAGCACGAAACAAATTCAAATGCGGATACGCACGCTTCTGACAGGCGTGACCGAAATATAAAATTCAAAACAAATTAAGCCACAGAGGGCACAGAGAAGAATAAAAAAAGAAGATGGATTCCTGCTTGCGCAGGAATGACAAACATCAATTGAGCAACGACAGAGCATTACGAATTCATTTGCTCACATACCTTTTGATATACTTCATCAACGGTTATAGCTTTAATATTATGTTTTGGGTTGGTGCTGTCGGCCTTGAAGCCCCTGCTGTCGGGTTCGATGGCTACAACGCAGCGGCCCCTTCCGTACGGGGCCACCCTTGCAGGATTGGTAGGACCAAATATCAGAACCAGAGGCGCGCCGAGGGCTGCGGCGATGTGGCCCGGGCCTGTATCGTTGCTTACCACCAGTCTGGCAGTCCTTAGTAGAGCTATTAGTTGGCTAAGAGAAGTTTGGCCAGCAAGGTTGGCTATGGGGACATTGGCGGTGGTTTGCAGGTTTTCAACAGCGCCGGTTTCGGATGCTGTCCCCGTTGCAACTATAGAAAGTTGAAACTGCGACGAAATTTTATCAGCCAAGGCGGCGAATCGTTCGATTGGCCAACACTTGTTGCTGCGAGCGGAGCCGGGTACAAAAACGGCGTAGTTGTCAGGCTTGATGTTGTGGCTGGTTAATAACCTGCTAATCGAATCGGCAGCGGCGGGGTCCTGCGGCAATACAAACTGAACATCGAGAGAGGAAGCACCGGCGGTTCGGATTATCTTTAAGTAGTAATCGACCAAATGGATGCAAGCTCTGTCCTGGGCAGCCTTGTGCGTGTAAAAGATGCGAGCGAGCTCCCTGGCGTTTGCCATTCCGAGACGTTTTTTACAGCCGGAGAGCCAGGCCAGAGAAGCGGTCCTGAAAAGACCCTGCAAGTCTATTACGGCGTCGAATTTACTCTGGCGAAGCCGGCGGATAAGCGACACGAGAGAGCTGAACGCTCCGGGGTGGTACCAGGCTTTGCCGAGGAATTTGCGGTCGAAAAGGATGATATCGGTTAGATGCGGATGGTTTTTAAGGAGTGGTGCAAACTCCGGGCGGATAAGCCAGCTAATCTTTGCATCGGGAAAACTTTTGCGCAAAGCTGAAAGAGCCGGCAAAGCCAGGACTATGTCGCCCAGTGAGCTGGGCTTTATTATCAAGATGTTTTTCAAACTTTC
>CAZWKM010000117.1:3159-6387 GCA_964634165.1 uncultured Pirellulales bacterium
GGACTATGTCGCCCAGTGAGCTGGGCTTTATTATCAAGATGTTTTTCAAACTTTCAGACATAATATTCTCGATTCTCGATGCTCGATGTTTTGGCGGCAGTGCGCAGGCGTTTGGCCTGGGCCCGGTTTGCGAGCTCACGGTAAATCGGGCGGCGCTGCGAAAGCTCAAGGCCGATAAGATTGCAATAAGCTGTAAAGGTCCGCAAGTAATCTGTTCGGTCAATGGCAGATACAGAGAGAGTCGAGGCGGCAAGCTGCCACAATGAGCGAAATTGGCGGCTTCTGCGGCACAGGAAATAGCGTTTTATTCCGTCCATATCGGCGAGCAATATTCTGTATTTATTTTCGGTGTCTTTAGTAACGATAAAATTACTGGCTTTTGAATCCCTGTGCCATAGGCCGTTTTTGTGCAGCGCGCTTAATATGACGGCGAGCTGATGAGAAAACTCTTTTTTTAGTGCGAACCGCCCTGCCTGAACTTTCGACAATTGTTCAGAAGAAAAAGTGTAAAGCTCGGAACTGTTTTCGAAATATTCGGTAATGTAAATGCTTTGTCTGATAAGTAAGTTTCGTCTTTGGTGCAAAGCTGCAAGGGGAGCTATCGCCGGGATGCCACAGCCAAGTAATTTAAGAGCAGTTTTGAAGCTTCGCAGCGCCCTGCCGGGTCGAAACGAACGAAAGAATTGGCGCAAGCCGGCTTGAGGGTGGTGGCGTTTGATAACGACTTTTAGCCGGTTGTTTGCTATTGTAAGATTTTTCACAGCGACACAGTTTCTGCCTTCTGTTTTGAGGATTTTTTCGACATCTTCGAACAGCAGCTCAGGCTGCGCGAGACAATCGGTCCAGCCGGTTCTGGAAAAGTTCCTGCCGGACGTAGCGGACAGTACCGCCCTGCCGCTCCAACCATTGTTGAGCTTTAGCGGAACGGTTTCGATGTTTTTGGCGGAAATCTTTTTTGAAAAGCCCATAGCCGACTTATTGTAAGCGATAGAGAGATTTTGAGCAAATGATTATTGATTATTGATGATTGAATTATTAAACTATCAGGCAATTAAGCCCCCAATAAATTTGGGGGCTAAACATTCTGGATTCCTGCTTCCCGCTTTCGCGGGGACAAGTTTACACCTGCGAAAGCAGGTGCAGGAATGACACAGGAGCGTCGCCGTGCCGGCGACGGCTAAACGAACGGAAACGATAATCCCTCAAGTCGCGAGTGAAAGAGCGCTATGGCTAAAAAAGGGAAATACATTTATGATTGGCCGAGGCCGATGGTCAGTGTTGACGCAGTTGTCTTTGCCTTTTTCAAAACAGGAGTCAAACTGCTGCTAATCAATCGCGGAAATGAGCCGTTCAAAGGCAAATGGTCTTTGCCCGGCGGATTCGTGGAGATTGATGAGGAGCTTGAAGAAGCTGTGGCCCGGGAACTGGCGGAAGAGACGGGACTGGCAAATGTAACGCTGGAACAGATGCGTACCTACGGTAATGTGGGGCGGGACCCGAGAGGCAGACAGATTACAATAGTATATATGGGCATTGCGACGGAAGGGCCGAATAAGATAAAAGCCGGTGACGATGCAGCAGAGGTGCGATGGTTCGATATAGAGAAATTGCCGAAAGATATGGCATTCGACCATAGTGGGGTGGCCAGGTTTGCGATAGGCAAGTTAAAAAGGAAAAGAATTTATCAGGTGAAAAGTAAAAAGGGTCCAAACTAAATAGGGCTGCAATAAATTGCGGGGGCTAAATACGAGATTCTTCGCTGCGCTCAGAATGACATTTTTTGTTTTGCTACGAAGCGTTGGGTGGTTTTTTGAGTTGTTTGTTGAACATACGCAGTTGTACGTCGATGGCGCTTAGTGCCCAATCAATGTAGTGCAGTTTGTGGGCGGGACGGCGGTGGCCTTCATTCATCAGGCCCTTCTGAACGGTATTTAAGAATTTGCTTATTGTTTGAGGGCTGATTTCCGCAGGTTCGGCGGCCCATTTTTTTAATTCCTGGTATTGTCGGCGTAATTTTCTGCTGCCTTTTAATTGCTCTGCACTTAAATAATCGGCGGGATTGTAGGCCAACTGTAGGCCCTTAAGACACAAGATTAACGGCTCATAATTGGCGCGCTTTTCCAGACGAACAAATTTATACTGCTGGACATAGGTGATTGCCTGTGCCGGGGGCTTGTCTGCAATTTCGTCTGGCGCCAGGTACCATCTGCGTTTGCTGGTTCTGGCAAAGACGAGCTCTTCACCATAGCCGTATTGAGTTATCTCATCATAACCCATTCTTGAGACCCAGAGTCTTCCGGTGCCCTTTAGTTCGGGGCCTCCGCCGAGTACAAGCAGGCACTTGACAAAAGCTAAGGGCAGAATTTTTTGCCTGCCGACCTGTTTTTTACGGAGTTGAAAAGAAAGATGCAAACTGTGCGGTCGGACGTCATAGAAATTGACGATTTCGTGTATCAACTGATTAAGGAGCCAGGGGTCTGCGGTTGCGGGTCGAGATAGCTCACCGGCGATGTTCAGTCTTCCCGGTGCAAGTTCCAGAAAGCCGGAGCGGCGTGCCCGGTCGGTCGAGCCGGTGTGGTCGTCGATATATCCGCCGAGTTTCCAGGACAAAACATCAAGGCGAAAATCACAGAAATACTTAAAGCCGTCATATACCGGGTCAAACCTTTTTTGTATGCTTTTTTGGGGCTCAACGGCTGCGGGGCCGAGGTTGCTCAACTCGACCTCAATTCCGAGTGGTACGACGCCCGGCTGAAGATTCGAGCGAATGCGTTCCAAGTGTGCGCGTGCAATACGAGTGTGAAACATACTCTTTGCCGCGCGCACGGCGTACTTGACGTAGTCAATGAGGTCGTATCTGTCGTGGGGCATCGTTTGAAGACATTTTTCGACAATCAAATCAACCGTCCTGCTGTTTGTATTTATCATTTGCAAAGCGACAAGAAGACTAACCGAGCGCTTGAAATACCTCTCCGAGGTACGCATATGCTCGAGCTCAAATCGATATCGGGCCTGGATTCTTTCGTCGAGTTGATTGAGCAGGACCTGTTTTACAACTAAAGCCAAATAATTTTCGATGAACGGCCTGGCGTTGGGGTCGTCGTATAAATATTTTATGCTCGGGCGTGGTCGGTCGAGCTCGTGCTCAAGATAATAATCGCTAACGGCATCGGTGTGATAATGGCTCATAACGAGGTCTCGCTCGGTGGTTGCGAGCAGCTCTCTCTC
>CAZWKM010000118.1:0-6374 GCA_964634165.1 uncultured Pirellulales bacterium
AGAACCATGGCTATAAGAATAAAATGTTATAGATTTCTGCTTATTTTTTGTTTGTTTGTCGGCAGTGTCGGACCAGCCAAACTGACAATAGCCTCCGCCGATGTCGAAACGATAGGGGATCTCGAGAAAGTCAGAGAGATATACCATTTGTCACGCACGGCAGAGGAGGTCTATGAGACCGTCGATAAGAAGATCTATCTGATGCAAGGGGAGATTGACTATATAGATGAAAACCATGGCGACCGTGATACAAGGTGGCTCAAATACAAGCAGCGCGTCAAGGAGCTGGCCACCGTTGGTGAAAAGCTGCTTTCCGAGATGGCTGAAGGTGACACTTCCGCAGTTGAGAAGATGTCTGCTCTGGAAAGTGAGTTGAAAGAACTCCATGAGGACATGCCGCTGAGACTGCCCTCGGGGCCGGAAGGGCCGGGGCGCTTCGGTGCATATTATACGCGATTGAAGTACAGTCTCGAGTGGGACAGAAAGTGGCGGATCGGCCCGGATGCGGATGTTGTGGTTCGCTTCGACCGGTTCGGCCATCGTTTTGTCTTCTGGCGAGGAACAAGCTATATACCCTGCTGGGTTGCCGAGGGCGGCGGCTGGTATACGAACGAATTCTTCGAGCGTCGCGGAGGGCCGCGCAGCGGCACGGTGAGCATGGTCGAGCCGATGTCTGATAAGCAGGCCCGATACTCCCACGTGCGAATCATCGAAAGCAACGATGCTCGAGTCGTAATTCACTGGCGATATGCTCCGGTGGACCTGAAGTACAGTCTTGCCTACATCGATAAGGAATCGGGTTGGGGTGACTGGGCAGATGAGTATTACACCATATACCCTGATGCGGTCGGGGTGCGTGAGGCGACGCTATATACGTCGGCACCGGGTGACTGGACCGAGTACCAGGAGAGCATCGTGATTAACCAGCCCGGGACCCGGCCGGAGGACAACATGCACTATGCGGCGGTGACGCTCGTCAACATGCAGGGCCAGAGCCACACCTACTCATGGGAGCACACATGGCCCGATGAGTTCGACAAGCCTGCCAATGGCAATATCCAGGTGGTCAACCTCAAGGGCAAGACACGCCCGTTCTCCATAGTAGATTCTGAAGATGCCTTCGTCAGGGCCTACCCAAAGTACGGCGCAAAGACCAAGTTTCACTGCTGGAACCACTGGCCGGTTGCGCAGGAAGAGTCGGATACTACGGTAGCGACAACATTCGACAAACCTTCGCATACGTCACTTTCGCACATCAAGTGGAAGCCGTATGCCCAAGAAGAGAACTCGAGAACATGGATAATGCTTCATGGTATGACCGATGGCAAAGCCGCTGAGTTGGCCAAGTTGGCCAAATCTTGGCTCAGCGCCCCCAAGCTCAAGCCCAAGGGCACGTCTGAGTATACCAACGAGGGCTATGATCCTACCGAGCGAGCCTACGTCTTGAGTTGTAACAGAGCCGGTGAACATTCGACACTGGAGTTTGTTTTGGATGCAAGCGCAGATTCTCCCATCGTGAATCCCGCTTTCGTCGTCAAGAACTGGGGTAGGTACGGCGCTGAAGTAAAGCTTGACGGCAAGACCGTCAAAAAAGGGCAAGGCTGTCGCTGCGGTCACCGTCTGAGCGAGGCTGGCTACGACCTGATAGTCTGGGTAGAGACCGAGTCGACCAGACTGTTGAGTGTGTCGCTGCGGCCGACCGGCCGCTAATCATGTAACTCGGATTTGCCGTTGACGACGGCAAGCATATAGAACCGGATGCAGGAAGAGAATGATTAGGTTGTTACCAGTTACAATAGTGATCGCTGCCATGTTGGTACCGGGTGAGGCCTCCGCCGACCGGACCGGTCCGGTTGCATGGTGGAAGTTTGACGAAGGCAAAGGTCGTGTAGTAAAAGATAGTGCAACACAGAAAGAGGATGCAATCCTGCGGAACTTCTGGTTTCGGCCTGGTGTCTCTGGCACTGGCGTGAAATTCGACGGGTTTACCACGCATATTGTTCGCAAGGCAAAGGATGCCCCGCGGTTGCGAGATTCCTTTACTGTTGAGGCCTGGGTTGCGCCTCAGGCCTATCCGTACAACTGGTGTGCGATAGTCAACCAGGAACGAGACCACAGGGCAGGGTACTTCTTTGGGATAGACGACTTCGGACGGGTAGGCCTGCATCTGGCGATCGACGGCAAGTGGCGGCAATGTACTTCCAAGCAAACAATACCGTTTATGACCAAGTGGTCCCACATCGCAGGTACGTTCAGCGAAGACAAGGAAATGACCATCTACATCGATGGAAAAGCTGTTGCCAACTTACCTGTTAGGGGCAGATTCACTCCTGCGGACGATGTGGACCTTCAGATTGGTCGAAACCACAAGAAAACCAGGATGAATCCTAAGACGCTGGTTCGGCCGAAGGTGAACTTCGCGACCTCCTATTCCTTTGACGGTATCCTGGATGAGTTAAAGATCTACGACCGCGCTATATCAGCCGAGGAGATAGAGCAGTCATATCGAAAGAACGCTCCAAAGGCCGCTCCTGCACTTAAATGGCGAAAGCTGCCCGAGCTGCCCAAGGGTTCCGGCAAGTTCGGGGCAACCTACTGCCGGCTGAAGTTCTATCCGGGGTGGGACAACGTCTGGAGGATTGGCAACCATCCGGATATAGTCGTCAACTTTGACGGCAATCCATATCAGATGGTCTTCTGGCGAGGCACCAATTACAACATGAATCTCGTCACGGAGAACGGCAAGTGGGTTGCCGATCAGAGTGCCGAGGGCGGCGGCGGCGATGTCATCGGCTGCTGTGAACATATGTCCGACAAGCAATGTCGTTATACTTACGTGCGACTTGTCGAGAATCACGATGCCCGTGTTGTAGTGCACTGGCGCTACGCCGTTTGCGATGTTCGATACAAGATAGCCAATATGGGAGACGGTTGGGGTGCCTGGGCGGATGAATACTACTATATCTATCCGGACGGCGTCGCCGTACGCGCCTTCAAAGTCCACGGCTTGGGAGGATGCAGCATTACCGAACCGGCCTCTTTGAACAATCCCGGTGAAAGGGCCGAGGACAATCTTCACGTCGAAGCTGTCATTACCGCCAATATGCAAGGGCAAATCGGCAGGCACAGCTACGACCCCTGGCCCAATACTGGAAGTGTGGCCGCTCCCTTCGATAACGCGGTGCCTAATGCCAATATCTCCGTAGTGAACTTCAAGTCAAAGAGCAAGCCGTTCTACATTTACGAACCCGGCACGCGGATCATCCCGTACGGTGGGGGGCTCAGGGAAGTACGTGACTACTCAAAGTTCCCTACCTGGAACCATTGGCCGGTTGGACAAGCCCCTTCCGATGGACGATATGCCTTTGCTACCGACAGGGTCTCCAGCTCTGCGGTGACTTCGCCGGAGCCTCCGATGACCAGGACAGAAAGCGGTGTGGCCGGCAGATTCATTATGGGGCTAACCAATAAGCCCATTGAGAAGCTCTCCCCCATCGCCCGGTCCTGGCTCCAGACACCTCAGATCCGGGTCTCCGGCGGAGGCTTCGAGAGTGAAGGATACAGCCGGGACCAGCGGGCCTTTGTTCTAAAGGCCAACCATCCGGATAGTGGCGCGCTGCTTAAGCTGGAGATTGCTGCTACGCAAGAGTCCCCCCTTGCCAATCCGGCGTTTGTTGTCAAGAACTGGGGCCAAGCCGGTGCCCAACTGCAAATCAACGGCAGAAGAATCAAGCGCGGCAAAGACTTCCGCTTCGGCCACTACCACAGGCTCGATGGCAGCGACCTGATCGTGTGGATTCAGAGAGAGACAACTAAACCCACTACTATATCGTTGTCCTCGGTGTCTGCCACAGAATGACAGACGTGCAATGATAGAACCAATAGGTAAGGGATTAGGCACATGCTCTTAGCAAAAACTGAGACGGTCGATCTAACAATCATTGTCGTTTACCTTATCGGAATAATGGCCATCGGCATCTGGGCCGGCTATAGAAGAAGAGCGTCAAGTACACAGTTCTTTCTTGCAGGCAGATCGCTGAAATGGCCGATGATCGGGGCGGCATTGTTTACCGCCAACATCTCGACAATCCACCTGGTGGGCCTGTCCGCCTCAGGATTTAGTGAGGGTATTGTCGTTGGCAATTTTGAATGGATGGCCTCTTTCTGCTTGATTGTACTGGGCCTGATTTTCGTGCCGTTCTACCTTCGCACCAAGATTAATACGCTGCCCGAGTTCCTTGAGAAGCGATACAGCACTACCTGCAGAATGATCATGGCATTCATTGCCATCTGGTCTGCGCTTCTGCTCCACATCGGTGTCAGCCTTTATGCCGGCGCAAAGGTGTTCGATTACTCGGCAGGAAGCCTCGGACATATCGTCAAAAGGCCCACAAGACGTATCTGGCCGTTGCTAAACAGAAGAAGCCGAGCTATAAGAAAATCCGCAAGGCAATCGGGCGAATCACCGCCTGCGTTGTGATCGTGCTGGCTATGCTGTGGTCGCCCTATTGTGGAAGGTTTAAGAGCATTTTCGTAGTGATCAACAAAGTACCAATGATGTTCGCCCCGGCGATTACGACCGTGTTTGTCTTGGGTGTATTCTGGAGACGCGGCATAAGATGGGCTGGAAACCTCCGCTCAAGTCCATTACCGAAACGAAGATCACCGGCATTACCGATCCTCGGGTTGCGGCTGCTTTGTTATTTATTGTGATGATCATTCTGTACTACTTGCTGCGATGAGGTATAGAAAAAAAATTGTCCCTAAGATTACCTTTGAATAAAGAGGATTTGAAAATATGAAATACACGAGTTTTGCACGTGTCAAGACTTCCCTGGAACATAAAGAACCAGACCGTGTGCCTTTCGACATAGGTGGCGCTCTTGTAGCAGGTATAAATATTGAGACGCTGAAAAACCTGAGGAAACATCTTGGTTTGCCCGAAAAAGCTCCTCAAATAGCTGATAAGATATCTCAGTCAGCAAAATCTGATGATGATTTAATAGAAAGATTGAATATCGATTTCAAGACGGTTATGCCGCGGGGGCCTTCCCAGGCGGGGCTTTCCAAAAATCTGGACGTCCCTGACAATCTTTTCATAGGCTCGCACAGAGAGCATTACAGATTAATAGACGAGTTTGGAATAGTCTGGCAGATGCCGATTGAATACGGACTTTACTACGACCTGTATAAACCGCCTTTCAAGTACATAGAAACTGTTGAAGAGGTCGAAAACTATCCCTGGCCCGATGCCCTCGATCCTGCACGATACGTTGATCTGAAAAGACAGGCCGACCAGGCCGTATATGAGGAAAAGAAGGCCTATGTTCTTGAGAGAATGAGTGCTGGTATGTGGGAAAATGCTATGTGGATGACCGGGCACGAAAAGCTGTTTATGGACATGTTGCTCAACGAAAAACTGTTCTGTTCAATTATGGACAAGTTTGTCGAGCTCAAGATGAAATACTGGGAAAAGGCCCTGGAGGCGGTCGGTGAAAACGTGATGTTGATATCCACAGCCGATGATTTGGGCTCACAGGAAACCCTGCTGGTCTCTCTGGATCTCTATAAGAAGTTAGTCTGGCCATACCATAAAAAGCTTTTCCAGTTTATAAAGAAAAAGGCAAAGTCCAAAGTATATATATTTTTCCACTCCGATGGCGCGATGAAAGAGGCAATCCCTCTTCTGCTGGAGGCCGGCGTCGATATTTTAAACCCCGTTCAGGTCAACTGCCGCGGAATGGATACAAAAGCTTTAAAGAGAGACTATGGGAAAGACCTGACATTTTGGGGAGGAAGCTGTGATAATAATGTTCTTGCTTTCGGGACGCCTGAGGAAGTAAGAGATGAAACTAAAAGAAGAATAGATGATTTGGCACCTGGTGGAGGTTTTATCTTCGCCCCGATACATATCATCCAGAAAGGTGTCCCGCCGGAGAACATAATGTCCTGGTGGGAAACGTTGCAGGAATATGGCGCATATTGATTAATCCCGGATGACACCAATGATGCAGAGCGTTTATCCCTTGACCCTGCTATGCGTCAGGTTGTGGGTGGAAAGGTGAGCTGAGATTTACGCTCTTGGTAAAAGCATTTGGCAAGGAAAGACTTGAGCTTGCGATGACCCATTTTTTGTGAGTTTTCACCGGTGGTGCAAAAAATAACCTCCATGTGCCGATAGTATCTAAAAACTACCTGGTACACGGAGGTATCTCATGAATAACAATATCCTATCGACCGGTGGCAGAGCTTTCCAAAAATTTACTTCACATCTGACCCAGCAATTGACCAGGCCAAAAGCCAAATTCATCAGACAACTGCCCTGCGGAGTCCTGTTTTCAAACAACCTGATTCTAACAAACATAGCTTCAAAA
>CAZWKM010000119.1:0-6301 GCA_964634165.1 uncultured Pirellulales bacterium
AGCAGGAATCCAGTTTTTAGGCCATAGACCCCTGCTTCCGCAGGGGTGACGTCGCTGGTTTTGCTTTCAGCAAATGCAGTTAAAAATAACTTGCCGGCTTTTTTGGTATTTATCAGTTGGTAAAGATTGTCTCTGTCGATGCCGGCGTTAACATCAGGTATTTTAGTTGGGGACATCTGTGGCAGCTTTGGACTTTATTGCCTCGCGGATTTCCCTGTTTATCCTGACGCTGCACCACTGCCGGCCGCACATCGAACAGTAATCGGCAGAAGGTAATTCCTTTGCACCAATTTCTTTGCAAACCTCGCGGTGCATTCTCTCTGCTGTTTGGGGGTCGAGCGATTCGGCCAGATGCGTTTTCCAGTCCAGATTGGTCCGTGCAATACTCAGTTTTTTATCCTGCTCAGCAGCACCTTTTAAGCCGCGAGCAACGTCAGCGGCGTGGGCTGCGATTTTTGCTGCAATTACTCCTGCCCGGACATCATCGGCGTTCGGCAGGCCGAGATGCTCTCTCGGCGTGACATAGCACAAAAACGATGCGCCGTAAAAGGCGGCAGCGGTCCCGCCGATTGCCGATGTTATATGGTCGTATCCGGCTGCGATATCGGTTACCAGCGGGCCGAGGACATAGAACGGAGCACCGCGGCAAATTTGCTGCTGGATTTCCATATTGTATTGTATCTGGTCAAACGGCACATGGCCGGGGCCTTCGACCATAACCTGGCAGCCCTTTTCCTGCGCCCTTTGTGTAAGCTCTCCGAGGGTCCTTAGTTCTGCGATTTGTGCCTGGTCGGTGGCGTCTGCGATACAACCCGGACGCAGGCCGTCACCGAGAGAAAAAGAGATATCATACTCGGCCAATATGTCACACAAATCGTCGAATATTTCATACAGAGGATTTTGTTTGTTGTGATATAGCATCCATTTGGCCAGCAGCGCTCCGCCCCGGCTGACAATACCTCCAATTCGCTTTTCGAGCAGGGGCAGATGCTCTTTTAATACGCCGGCGTGAATGGTAAAGAAATCGACGCCCTGCCTGGCCTGTCTTTCGATAATCTCGAGGATTATTTTGCTGTCTATGTCCTCGACATTTCTGCCTTCTATGACCTGATAGATTGGCACTGTTCCGAAGGGTACGGGGCACAGGGCCAGCAGTTTTTCGCGGGTCTCATCAAGGTTGCCGCCGGTACTTAAATCCATAACCGCATCGGCACCAGCATCCAGTGCCACCCGCATTTTTTCGATTTCAGCTTCCACCGAAGAACGAACGCTGCTTGTGCCGATATTTGCATTTACCTTCGTGGTAAGGACCCGGCCTATACCGGTCGGTTTGAGATTGGTTTTCAGATGCAGTTTGTTCGCAGGTATTATCAGTCGCCCGGCGGCAAGCTCATCGCGAACGAGCGCAACATCAATATTTTCCGCTTCGGCGATAAATTTGACCTGGTCGGTAATTGTCCCGGCTCGTGCAATTTGTAATTGTGTTGCCATTGTTCTTTCCTCTTATTTTTTCGCCACAAAGGCACCAAGCGTATAACATATTTATTTTTAACTTCGTGCCTTTGTGTCTTAGTGGCCAATTTCTCCAAAATAAAAAATCGCTTCGAAAGAAAGCGATTGGGTTTCAAGTCCGTTTTCAGATTTTAATGTAGTCAATCACTTTCCTACGCAGGCATATCCGCCGGTTTGGCGATTGTCCTGTTCAGGTTCAAAGGGTTTTTTCTCAGGCCTGCTTTTAGCAGGCCACCCCTAGCGAACAATTTTATTATAGCTCATTGATTCCGGAAAGCAAACAAATATTTAAGTGCTCATTCGTTTAACATTTGTTCGCAATTGTGCTAATCTCTTCGCATTATATCCTTTTTCCCATTGCCGCTTGCCACATTATCCTCTGCAATGGTTGGTTCAGCACCCGCCCAGTAAATAATACCCCAAACCTCATTATTGTTACACCGATTGGCCACCAGCACAGGATTAGTTCCCTTACCTCGTACGCCAATACCACTCCACGGATTATTTTCGCACACATTACTATCTGCTTTGCCGCCGGCCCCTTGCCTGAATAATATGCCAGAATGATAGTTTTCTCTGCACTGGTTATTCTTAAGCGTGGCCGTTGTCTTCTTACCATCAACCAAAATCCCTGGATGACGATTCTTCTCACATATATTATTTTCAGCGATACCACTGGCCCCGTCTGAAAAACATATTCCATACTCGTCATTGTTGCTTGAAATGTTGTTTCTCAATTCTACTGCGATACTTTCCTGCCCTACGGATATCCCGCTACTACCATTTCCTTCACAGACATTCTCTTGCGCTACAACTTTCCCCGTCTGTTCGATAAAAATACCGTCCCAATAATTTCCCCGGCACCAATTCTCACGAACCTTTACGGTTTCACCAGCAACAAATGTGCAAATACCATAGGCCCTGTTTTCCTCACATATGTTTTTCTCCACCACTCCCATGCCGCCTCGGTTAAAATATATCCCGGGCCCCCTATTATTCCGACACAGGTTTCCCCTTACCTCCGCCTGTGTCCCCTGCTCAAACACCAGTATCCCACTTCCCCCGTTTGCCTCGCAAACGTTGTTTACCACTCGCCCACTGGCGCCAGTAGAAAAAACTATTCCTTGGCTTGCATTCTGTACACAGCGGTTACCTTTCAACGTTGCATTTGTCCCGGGCTGAAAAGCAAAAACACCTGCACCCTTGTTTGCCTTGCAAACATTATCTTCTGCTATACCACTACTACCTTTGAGAAAGGATATCCCATTGTTTCCATTCTCTCGGCACTTATTATTCCTGAGGGTGACTGTTGTTCCCGGTGAATGCATCACTATTCCAGTCCCCACATTTCCCTCACACATATTGCCCTCGGCTATCCCACTGGAACCTCCGTAAAAGTATACCCCGGATCTTCCGTTCCCTCGGCAGTGGTTATTTCGCACCGTTACATCTGTCCCCTGCTCACCTATATAAATGCCTATCTTCTGGTTATTTTCACAAATATTGTTCTCGGCCACACCATCGGCACCGTGGTAAAAACATATCCCATGACCAGGCGCATTTCTAAGCCTGCAGCCGACAATCTCTACGCTGCTTGCTTTAATACTTACGCCCATTAGTTTACTTCTGTCACTGGCTTTCTCTCCATGTTCAAGTGTAAAACCGGATATAAGCCCACTATTGCAATCCTCAACCGTAATGATATTTCCTGTGCGAGGAGCCCGAATTGTTACCTTGTCCATACCCTGGCCGGTAAGCTTTATCCCATCTTTGAAAATAACTCCTTCTTCATAAACACCTGCCTTGACAAACACCCTATCCCTTGGCCTCGCTTTGTCGATGGCAGACTGAATTGTCCCATAGTCATCCGGCACGACAAGTGTTCTTGGCATCTGTAAAATGAAAAATACGGCCAGGCCAATTAACCCCAAAACCGCCGCAACAGCTACCCCAAGAACAATCTTTGTTTTTACTTTTAACACCTTTCCCTATCCCGTATTTATTCAAGAATTCGCTATCGCTCTATTTCGATGGGCCTGGCTCATTGGGCTCACTAACTGTCTCTTTATCCGTCAAATTCATCTCCCATTGATACTTGTTCCACGGGCTCGAAGGCATATCAAGCAGTCTCTGATAAGCATCTTCATACAAATAGCCCTCTTTCTCTGTTTGTTTATAAGACCAGAACTGTCGGCCGATAATATAGTTCTGTCCTAAATCCTTCCAGGAATCAAACTTGTTTTGCAGCATTCTTGCAACCGGCATAATTTTAGCCCAGGCTTCTTCTTCACTGATATATCCGATTAAATACCCCCATCTGCAAAGACAGATATATCTGCTGTAATCCCAGCCAAAAAGGCTTTTTTGTCCAAGCTCTTTATAATATTTCTTTGCAATTCTGATATCTTGAAGTGCCTCCTTATCATCCTTATACTTCCCGAGAACCTTCTGGTGTTCTTCCTCACCAAGAGTTTGAATAAATCTTCCCAACGCTTCGAATTTCCTGCGGTGTCCTTCTCTATCAATCCATCCAAGAGTATCAAACAAATCAACTCGACTATTTATCCCCCACGAATTATCAAGAATCTTTTTCCATTTCTCTATATTCCGCTCATTTATCTGGCATGGCGTTAACGAATCATGCCAGTCGTGATTTCGCTCCGTGAGCACCGCCGCACATCCAAGCGCCCACGCTTTCATGTCCCTTTCACTGTATCGCTTGCGCTTTTCCGGCTTTAGGCTTTTCTCTCCGGCCTTGGCCACCTCTTTGCTTTCCTGGTCTTTAGCCCACAAAGTAACAAACGACACAACCAGTAAAATTGCAACCAGATATATCTTAGCTTTACTACTCATGCTCGTTGCCTTGGCTCAAAAGTTCACCTGCTTTTTCTGTTACCAAAATGTTGCTTTCAATCCTTATGCCCAGTTTGCCGAAAACTCTGTGGTTGCTGGGGCAAAATCTCTTTCACCGCAGTTGCAGAAAGACGTGGACGCCTTTCTTGTTTGAGGTAACGATATCCCATTTGCCATCCCCGTTCATATCGGTTACTTCAAACTGCGTTCCGACGCCTGAGTTGTCGTCTATTTTGTGCGGAATATACTCAACCTTGCCCTTCTGCGGACGGCGGAGCTCGAACCAGTACAGCACTGCCGGCTCGCGGCCGCCGGGGTCGTTACCCTGGTGCGCAAAATACCGCTTTCCGGTAACCAAATCCTTAACACCGTCGCCATTGATGTCAATCAGGATTATGGCGTGCGGCTGAGAAAACTCCTTGAAGATAAGGTGCTGCTTGAACTGCGAGCCGGTTGCGCCAGGGAGCTGCTCGAACCACCAGATGCCGTAATTGTGGGCCGAGCTGGTAATTATGTCGCTGTCGCCGTCACCATCTATGTCGTAGACAAGTATATTGGCACAGTCCGGGCCGAGCTTTGCCGGGTGGAATTTCCAGTTGGTCCGCGTGCGGTCTTTTGGTGCCTGCCACCAGCCTTCTTTTACGAGCACATCGTTTCGGCCGTCGCCGTTGACATCGCCGGCGCCCAGGCCGTGGCTGTACCTCTTTGTTCCCGGAGCACCCGGGCCGGCAATTACGTGCATATCCCATAGGCCGGCAAGGTCTTTCGGCACGCTGAACCAGGCCATCAGGCCTTTTGGACGAACGGCAAATACCAGAACAGGTTGGCCATTGCCCAGCAGGTCAACGAACAGCGGCGTCTCGTTGCAGGCGCTCTTGACAACCGTTCGCTGCTTCCAGTGGCTCCGCCGTGGCGGATTCTTCGGGTTCTCATACCACCAACACGGCTCGCCGGGCATTCCGATGATAATGGAATCGACCCAGCCGTCACCATTTACGTCCTGAGCAAAGTTGGCAAAGCACTGGCTGTAACCTTTTGTGCCGTCATATTGTCCGACAGGGCGAATCTCGTGCATCTTCCAATCCGGGGCCGCGTACCATACGTCGCCGGCAAAGATGTCCATCTTGCCATCGTGGTTAATGTCTCCGACCGCAACGCCCTCGGAGCGGAAGGTTTTATCCACGATGATTTTTCTGAAGCGTATTTGACCAGATGAGGCCGGCACAGTGCCCAAGAGCACCAATAAGACCAGTAATAATATCAATCGTGTTTTCATATTGACCTCCTTTTCTAATTTGGCCTGGCTTACAAACTGCTTTTATTATAGCTTATCGCTTTTTGGCGGTCAAAGAAATATTGAACAGTTTCAGTTAGACAGGAAAGGCGAATGTGGGCAATCGCGGGTTAATATTTTGGAGCCGGTCTCGGTTACAAGAATGTCATCTTCTATTCGCACGCCGAGTTGCCGCCGGATATATACGCCGGGTTCAATTGTGATGACCTGGCGTGCTTTTAGCTTTGCCTTGCTTTCGGCTTTGAGGAAAGGCAATTCGTGAATTTCCAGGCCGAGGCCGTGTCCCGTCCCGTGGCCATAGACAGGCAAATCGTTTTTGTCAATTACCTTTCGGGCGGCGGCATCGACATCGTTAATTTTGACACCGGCTTTTATCTTTTTTATCGCAGCGGCCTGGGCCTGCTCGACGACATCGTAAACCTTCTTATAAAAAGTAGTCGGCCCACCAATAGCAAAGCATCTGGTAATATCACTGCAATAGCCCTTGTATTTGGCCCCGAAGTCAATCAGGACGGTATCTTTTTGTTTGAGCTTTTTTCTGCCCGGCTGGTGATGGGGACGCGAAGCATTAGGACCAAAGGCAACGATTGTATCGAAACTGTTTGTTGCCCCCAGCTTGCGAATTTGAAAATCGAGCATCCC
>CAZWKM010000120.1:0-6288 GCA_964634165.1 uncultured Pirellulales bacterium
TAGCTTCGAGAACAAATAGTTTATTGACCGGCTGAGGACTTATCGGCATAATTGGCGCGGGACAAAATAGGAACCCGGTCGTTTGTAACGTCCTGGTTAAACTTTTTTGAAATAACGAACACAAAGCTCTCAATTATTAGCCACCAAGACACAAAGACACGAAGAAAAAATTGTCTTTGTGGTAAGAAAAAAACAGAGCAGGATTGGCATTTATGTCTCTAAGTGAGACCGAAAAAAGCAGCTCCAGGAAAGGCGCTCGAAAAAATAGAGCGGCTGAAATTGCAAATACCTTTGAATGGCTGATAACGGCTTTTATGCTGGCCTTTGTCTTCAGGGCATTTGTAATGGAAGCATTCCGCATACCTACGGGCAGTATGGCCGACACCCTCAAAGGAGCACATTTTCGCCTGTGCTGCGAGCAATGCGGATATAAATACGACCACGGGTTTAGCCCGTATAGCTATAGATTGCCGCAGGATACCGTCCCGCGCGGTTCGCGAACTCCACCTGACTCTCGCTGTCCGAATTGCGGTTATTACTCGCGGACCAGCAGAGCAATGCCGATAGCAAACGGGGACCGGATATTGGTCCTGAAGTGCATCTATCAGTTCTTCGAACCCAAACAATGGGATGTAATAGTTTTCAAAAATCCAACCGACCCCTCAATAAATTACATTAAACGCTTAGTGGGCCGACCAGAAGAGAAAGTTGAAATAATCGATGGTGACGTTTACATCAACGACGAAATCAGCCGAAAACCCCCCAAGGTCCAGGATGAGTTATGGATGCCGGTCTATAATAACGACTATCAGCCTGTTCGACCACAAGAAAGGTTGTTTAACGGCCACATCTGGCGGCAGCCATTCGACATCGAGAACTCAGAATGGACAATTCCCGAAGATAACCCAACGCTGTTTTGTTTGGACAGCGGCGCCGACGAGCTCCATTCATTGATTTATGACACGTCAATCGGCAATGATTTCAAAGCCACCTATGCCTACGACGATGTTACAAAATACCCGCATATGCCGTATTGCAGTGACCTGATGGTGCGTTTCTACGCCCGTTCAATAAAAGCGGAAGGACGTCTCGGAGTAGAGTTGAGCAAATATCAAACCCGTTACAGAGCGTGGGGCGATTTAACCGGCGAAATGGTCATTGAAAAGGTTGACAAGGATGGGAAAGAGACGGAATTAGCTCGTAAGTCAATTGAATCGCCGGCTATAAACAAAGCCACTCTGGTTAAATTTGCCAATGTTGACCATCAATTGACTTTTGAATTTGGGGGCGACAAATTAGTTTACGATCTGGGGCGTGCTGCCGAAGGCGCCGGCGAGAGAATAACAGATATCGAGCCGCAGGTTAGAATTTCAGGCTCCGGCAAACTGACAATCTCACACGTAGCTATTTTCAGGGATATTCATTACACCAAAACTGACCCACCCAACAGGGCGTCTGAAGATAATCCTATTCTACTTGGAAAAGATGAATTTCTCGTGCTGGGTGACAACAGTCCCAACAGCGAGGACTGCAGGCTGTGGAGAGCAAAGGGGAAGGGGAATAACGGCCGAGACTACCGCGAAGGCATTGTCCCGCGTGACTACCTGGTAGGCAAAGCTCTGTTCGTCTATTGGCCCAGCGGTTTTAGACCGTTTGCCAAATCTCGATTTGCCATTGTCCCTAACGTCGGCCGGATGCGGTTTATCTACGGCGGCTCAAGCACCACAGATTAACCGCAGAGAACGCCGAGAGCGTTACTGAAGGCGGCAAGCCGACGGCAAGGTCGAAAGGTGTCCGCTTCCTACGGATGGAAGCGGGTGCGGCGGTGTACGAGGTCGGTTCAGGAAACTATGCATTCGTCTCCGAGGGTGTTACGGTACGGTAAGGATAAACAGGATATGAGGAAGGTCATCATTCTGGCGTTAAGCATAGCTGTCTTAGGGACAAATGCCTATGCCGAAGAGGCAGCTAAAAGTCTCTGGAGTAAGGAAAAGGCGTGGCAGTGGTACTGGAAGGTCTCGCCGCTGCGGGGGTGTAACTACCTGCCGAGAACGGCCGTCAATATGACCGAGATGTGGCAGGCGGATACATTCGACCCTAAGACCATCGATGAGGAATTAGGCTGGGCGGAAAAGGCCGGCTACAACAGTGTGCGCATCTACCTGCAGTACCTTGTATGGAAGGACGACCCGGAGGGGCTCAAGAAACGGCTCGATGAATTTCTGACCATCGCCGACAAGCACGGCATCAACTCGACACTGATATTATTTTGCGATTGTGCATTTTCCGGGAAAGAGCCGTACCTGGGCAAACAGGATGAGCCGGTTCCCGGTGTTCATAACAGCGGGTGGGTCCCCAGTCCGGGTCTAAAGCGGGTGACCGACAAGGCGGTTTGGCCCGACCTTGAAAAATATGTGAAAGATATCGTCGGCAGCTTTGGAAAGGACGGGCGGGTCTTGATGTGGGACCTGTATAATGAGCCCGGCAATTCGAGGATGGGCGAGAAAAGCCTGCCTCTGGCCGAAGCGGCTTTCGCATGGGCACGGGCGACAAATCCCTCGCAGCCTTTAACCATCGGCGCCTGGGCCGGTTTTCAGAGCCGTATGTCAAAGCGTCTTATGGAGCTGTCGGATATCGTTTCATTTCACGGTTACGACAGGGTGGAAGGCATCAAGAGTAAGCTGAAGATATGTCAAGAATATGGAAGGCCTGTCATTTGTACGGAGTGGTTACGCCGTGGGGTTGGCAATACGTTTGCTGCCGTTCTTCCGATTTTTGCCGAGCATAAAACAGGATGGTATAACTGGGGCCTGGTAGCGGGACGCACCCAAACGTATATGCCGTGGGGGTCGAAAAGGGGCGTCCCTATGCCGAAAGTATGGCAGCATGATATGTTTCATCCCGATGGCACGCCATACGATGCGAAAGAAATCGAGCTCATTCGCAGGTTCAAATTTACCGATACGAATGTCTGCTATTTGTTTTCTTACTTTGTAGGGAACGGCGAAGATGGGCTGCATCTGGCTTACAGCTGTGACGGTTTGAACTTCAAGCCGCTCAATAATAACAAGTCTTTGCTTACGCCCAAAGTGGGTGGCAAACTGATGCGCGACCCGTGTATCATCCAGGGACCGGAGGGGGCCTTTCATATGGTGGGAGTAAATTCGGGGCTGCCAACGGTTTTCTGGCTGTCCCAGAATTTACGGGACGGATACTGCCAGCCATTTTACACAACAAAAATGGTGGCAGTCCCGCTGCCTTGTGCACTGGTCGGAGCAAAAATATATTCCGGTGATGGAATATGAACCGAAGGCGAGGAATTGCTGGGCGCCGGAAGTATTTTATGATGATACCGGTGAGCAATTCTTAATATACTGGTCAACAACCATTCCCGGCCGGTTTCCTGAGACAGATAAAACCGGAGACAACGGGCTTAACCACAGAATTTATTATACCACAACGCGGGATTTTGAAACTTTCACGCCGACCAAATTGTTTTACGACCCGGGATTTAACACAATCGACGCAACGATTGTCAAGGACTCCGGGCGTTACATAATGTTCATCAAAGATGAGACGCGGCATCCGCCGAAAAAGAACATTCGGATAGCTGTGAGCACACGGGCCGAAGGGCCTTACGGGCCGGCATCAGAGCCGATTACGGGCAGCTATTGGGCCGAGGGGCCCTCGGCAATCAAGATAGGAGGCACGTGGTTTGTCTATTTTGATAAGTACAGAAAACGCCGGTATGGCGCGGTAATATCCAGAGACCTGAAGAATTGGGAAGATATTTCCGACAAGGTGCATTTTCCGGAAGGGACCCGGCATGGAACCGTGTTTCAGACGTCCAAAGCAATCCTCACAAAGCTGCCCTGATTAAGCTGATTGCGCCAAACGGACGCCGTACCTATGATATTGATTCCACCACACAGACGGCGGATCTTCGATATTTATTATTGATACACTTTCAATGCACCGGCTGACCCAGGAATTCTATATTTTTTTCAATTTTTTTGCTTGATGTGTTTCTCTCAATTAGGTAGATTGTATAGACCATATTGTGCTCAAGGAGGGGTGAGAGCGTGTCTTTTTATTCCTGCCATGCCCCTCCAGAAAATCGGTTGTTGTTTGCGCCGGGTTTTTTGTTGGCTTGAGTAGGAAACGGTGGTATTATGCAGGTAAGTATTTGGGAGCAGTGCTATGGAGTATAAGCAGAATAGTGCGGTGTTCAGATGGGTGGCCTTGACGCTGGCGGTTTGCCTGCTCATCCTGGCAAGGCCTACCTTGGCAATGATATTACCGACGCCGGCTGATTCGGCGGCTGACGCCCCGGCTGGCAATACGGTGCGTGTGTTTCTCCTGGCGGGCCAATCCAATATGGAAGGGAACAATACGACTATTCCCAGGCTGGAAGAATTAATCTGTCATGCCAACAGTGATTTTTCATTGGATGGTGTCACCTGTGGTTCGACCGATATCGAAATCTCGCTGTTGACGGAACGTTTCCTTAACACCGATCAGCCGTTGAATGATTACTATGCTGCCGAATCCGTCGATCCCAACCACCCGGTAGTCGTTAAGCTGGGAAGCTTTTTGTGCGCTGCGGGTAAGCTTGCACTGCCCGGTGAAGATTGCAACACGTTGAGCTTTGATCTTACCGACCGGTTGTTTGCAACAATCAGCGGCTATTACTATCACACCGGCAATCAACAGTATCAATATGGGTATGACGCCTTTAAAGAAATGTCGGCGGCTATGGGTGTGTCGGATGTCTATACCGACGGTCATCTTACGGCCGACTTACTGGCCGAACGATCCGATGTGACCGTCCTGCAGTTCAAGGGAATCCTGGCTGCTGACGGCACTCTTTCCTTAAGTCAGCGCAGCGGCCTGCTCAGTACCGGCTTTGGGGCCGGGACCTCAAACTACGGACCCGAATTGATGTTCGGTCATTATATGGGGGATTTGTCGGATGATGATATCCTCCTGCTCAAAGTTGTGCAGGGCGGCACCGATCTGCGGGTGGACTGGAAAACACCTTGCAGTACCGCCAACACCGGCAACAACTTCACCGCTGAAGAGTTGGCCCAGGATTCTCTTTACGATGTGCTGATCGCCAAAGCCATAGAGATTCAGGATCCGGACAAGTTGGCGCAGTACTTTCCCCAATACGCCGGCAAGACCGCCCAAATCGCCGGTTTTGTCTGGTTTCAGGGATGGAACGATGGATTAGATTCCCTCAACCAGACCAATTACGAGACCAATTTACGCTGTCTGCTCAACGATCTTCGCAGCGATTTAGGTATGCCCAATCTTCCGGTGGTCATCGCCCAAAGCCATGTGGGAGAGCCAGATAATCCGGTTCAAGTAGCCCAGGCAGAAGTTGCTGCGGATTTCGATCATACGGAATTGGCGATAACCGATGATTTATCCGGGTATTATCATTTCGACAATGCGGCCCATCTGGTCATCGGCCAACGCATGGCCGCTTCAATGACAACCCTACTGGCATATGGAAGGGTGGACTTCAAAGATTTTTCCATACTCGCTCAATACTGGCGGCAGGATGAACCATCGGTTGACATTGCTCCACTGCCTTCCGGTGATGGCAAAGTTGATTTCAAAGACGTCTCCCTGTTAGCCGAAAACTGGCTGACAGCCTGGAGGATATCACCACTACCTGCTCGGGCGAGTAATCCGAATCCATACAATGGCGCAACAAACGTCGATCCAAACGCTGATTTGAGCTGGGCGGCCGGCGTTGATGCCGCATCGCACGATGTGTACTTCGGCACGAGCAGTGCGGGTACGTTCATAGGCAACCAGACTGCCACAACATTCGACCCCTGCACAATGGCTCCAAGTACTACGTACTACTGGCGTATCGATGAGGTCAATCCCTGGGGTACGACCACTGGTACAGTCTGGAGATTCACGACTATGGGTCTTGAGGCGAGTAATCCGCATCCATACAATGGCGCAACAAACGTTGATCTAAACGCTGATTTGAGCTGGACGGCTGGCTATCGTGCCACTTCGCACGATGTGTACTTCGGCACAAATCCTGCACCAGGTCCAGGTGAGTTCCAGCGCAATCAAACTGAAACAACATTCGACCCCGGCCCAATGACTATACGTACTACGTACTACTGGCGTATTGATGAGGTCAATGCCTGGGGTAAAACCACCGGTACGGTCTGGAGCTTCACGACTGAGTGGGGCCCACCGCCGCCCTAAGCAGTTTTTTACAATCTCATGCCCGGTTAAAGGGCCGTGAGTATTACGCTT
>CAZWKM010000121.1:0-6287 GCA_964634165.1 uncultured Pirellulales bacterium
CTGTCAAGTACTCCACTATAACGTATGTTCTTATGCACTTAATTACTTTCAAAACCGTCTAAATAGTTAACTGTCCACACTTTGTCAAGTGAAATTTAGCCATATTTAGCCCCGGCCCAGAAGCCAAAGCAATGAGAGAAAAACGCAACTGCCCGATTGGCCTGCTGCTACAACTTACGGTCGTAGTTGATATATTCGTCAAAATCTCTGCCTTCGTGACGGTATTTGATGTAATAAATCTTTCTATCTGTGACGTCACACCCCGTTGTCCGTTTGGCAAGTTTTTTAATGGCACCATAGGCATCAATTACCAGCTTTTTATCTTCCTGTTCAGGAAGGAAAAACTTCATACAAGTATCCTTTCCCGCCGTCCTGCAATTCTAACACATTGCCAGACCAGGCATATCGACCAGACTATTGGTGTGTGAATTATATTATTTTGCATTAAAAGTGCAAGTTAGTGTTTTTTGACTTCCGTGAATTATAAGCTTGTCGAAAGGAGCATTTTGTTTTATACTGCGAGCAAATCCGGGTTTTCGGCTCTCTGCAAGACACAGGAAACTAAGATAATAGCATAAGTGGCCGAAGGAGCGCAACAATATATGAATCTTAACAAGATGCCAACACTGCGAATAGGAGCTTTGGAAGCCGAGATACCAATTGTCCAGGGAGCAATGGGCGTTGGCGTTTCCTTATCAAACTTGGCCTCAGCGGTTGCAAATGCCGGAGGTATTGGGGTTATTGCAACCCCTGGAATTGGTCAGTTCGAACCCGACTGGGACGCAAATCCGAAAGATGCGAACAAAAGGGCCTTGCGGAAAGAAATCCAAAAAGCAAAAGCCAAGACAGACGGGATTATCGGTGTAAATATAATGGTTGCACTTTCAGATTTCGACGACCTTGTGCAATGTGCAGTGGAAGAGGAAGCGAATTTGCTTTTTCTTGGGGCAGGCCTTCCAATAAGGCTTCCTGAGACATTGCCACTGGACAAATTAGGAGAACTGCCTACTAAATTTGTCCCTATCGTATCTTCCGCCAAGGCGGCTAAACTTATATTTAGATCGTGGGCAAAACAGTTTAACCATATACCTGATGCGGTGGTTGTAGAAGGACCATTAGCCGGCGGACACCTCGGTTTCAAAAAAGAGCATATCGACAATCCTGACTATGCGCTGGAAAAGATACTACCGGAAGTAATCTCTGCGATAAAGCCCTACGAAGAGCAATTCAACAGAAACATTCCTGTAATCGCCGCTGGAGGGATATTTACAGGTGCGGATATTCATAAATTTATGCAGTTGGGAGCCCAGGGAGTGCAGATGGGGACCAGGTTTGTTGCAACCTATGAGTGTGATGCTTCCATGGAATTTAAGAAGGCATATTTAAACTGCAAAAAAGAAGATATTGTCATAATTGACAGCCCTGTTGGATTGCCTGGAAGAGCCATACGTGATAAGTTTCTTGAGCGGATTTCGTCAGGAGTTAAGGAAACTTTTAAATGCCCCTGGAAGTGTTTGAAAAGTTGCGATTTTAAGAATGTGCCATATTGTATTGGTCTTGCGTTGATGAATGCAAAAAAAGGTGATCTTGAAAACGGATTTGCTTTTGCGGGAGCTAATGCCTATCTGGTAGATAAAATCATCTCTGTTAAAGAGCTTATTGAGATGTTAGTTGGAGAATATATGGCCGTGGTAATGCAGCGATCATTGGAAGCTAAAGTGGCGGCACAAAACGCCTAAGGCGAAGTTCAAAGGTTAGAAAAAGGAATCGAAATGAAGATATATGTGGGAAATTTGTCAAAGGAGACAACTGAAGACGATTTGCGTGAGGCTTTTGAAACTTTTGGCCAAGTCATATCCGTCAAGATCGTAAGGAGCAGGTCTACAGGCGAATCAGCGGGATTTGGATTTGTTGGAATGCCAATTTCAGATGAAGGCCAAACCGCAATCAGCGAAATGAACGGCAAGGATTTGAAGGGACAGAGCATTAAGGTCGAAGAGGGTCGGATGAAAACTAACTATCGTGCCAGTGAAGGCAGACGAGATGGTTCTGATCGTGGCCGTGGCGGCGATGGCAAACGCGGCGGTTTTGGAGGCGGCCGTGGCGGACCTCGCTACTGACAAGGGCACTCTCAGAGATACTTTATACACGTTACCACTCATATGGAATAGCCAGCCATTTCCCTTTTAGTAGTTATCACCAAGCAGACTCAACTATGCCCCTACCAGCCAAAATTTTCAATACTCAGCCCGGTCGCTCTGGTAGACACTAATGATAAACTTTAGTATGTTATAATGATATTTTTCATAGATGAATAAAGAAAAGTTCAGCGGCAAGAGAGGCAGATAAAGAAGTAACACAAAAACGCAAAAGGCAATCCGCGGAAACCTGCGTTCTTGATGTGAAATGACGCCGTCTCATTGCCGGCATTGTCTGGCGGAAATTTTTCCCGTATGAATATGAGAGTTTCCTGTTGAAATTCAAATTGAAATATTGTAAAAACATTAGATAATTTTTAATTGATTGCTGGCTTACTATTAGACTTACGCCGATAATATAGAATAGCTGCCTGCTGGATGTTTTGTAAGATTGAGTTAATTTGGCTATGGCACGTAATCGTAAAAATATAGGACATCATCGTAGAAAAAAGTCTCTGTATGAGGTGATTGGCAAAACTCGGCTTAAGTCGAGCTACGGCAAGACGTTAGAGCAACCGCGTCCGGAGAAGACCGACAAGGATGAGCCAACGATAGAACCTTCTGTGGCAGTGCCTGAAAGGGCGGCACAATGGCCGAGGAGGCCGAGAATTGTGCAATTTAATGCCGGCAGGATTGAGATATCAATACCATATCAGCTTGCAATTGCATTCTTTCTGTTCATTATTCTGCTGGCTCTGGTGGTCTTTCGGCTTGGTCAACTTAAAGAAAGGGTAGGCGGTTCGGCTGTAAAAATACAAAAAAATAATCCGGAACTTACAGGGCAGAAAGAAGTGGCAGGGCGGGGCCAAACCACTGATAAAGGCGAAAAGATATCGCCAAATGGCGAAAAAGTCGAAGTGGTTGAGTCGAAAGGCAATAATGGAATTGTGATACAAACGTATCAGCTCAAAACTCACTTAGTGCCGGTACAGCAGCATTTTGCCCGGTCCGACATAGAAACCGAAATAATACCGATAGATAATCAGTGGGGCCTGGTTACTAAGGCCAGATATGAAGAAAACCCTGACAGGCCAGGGACAGATGGATACGCTGCAAAACAGAAGATAATCGAGCTGGGCGCTAAATATAAGGCGCCGCAGGGTTATGAGACTTTCGGCGCAAAATCGTTTGAGACTGCGTACGGGATGAAGTTTGATGATTAGTTTTTTGGGAGAGTTGGATGTCTATTGACCGTTCGTTAAAGATCAAAAGCGCATTGCAGAGGCACCGAAATGTTCTGACGCGTGCCGAGCGCATCGAGCAGCTAAAAGGTGAAGAGCGATGGTCTGAGGAAGACTCTCTGCTGGGGCTGCCGAAGGTCGCTCATCGTAAGAGTCACGTCGGCCGAAAAGCAGCAAAGGAAGAAGTCGCTAAAGAAGCTGCACCTGAAGCGGCCGCTGAAGCTCCGGAATCCGAAGAAACAAAAGAGGGCTAAAAACTAAGCTTTTCGAAAAGTGTTCACGATGCCGCTTTCCCGATGTGGCGGGATTGCGGCTCGTTCTATGCGCACCAGGATTTCAGATGCAACGAGCCGGGCAATAATCGGTTTTTAACACCCCCAAACAAGTTTGTACTACTCTGCGAAGCAGCGCTTCGCTGCGAAGCACGAGAGGGTGCCACCCAAGTTGGCGACGGCTAAACACGGAATGAGTTTTTCATTGATTATTTTAGGGATGTGATTATTATACGCGGCAAATGAAAGAGATTATTGCGGACAGAACGAGTAAAATCGATGCGAGTGGGATTAGGAAAGTCTTTGCGCTGGCGGCGGAGCTGAAAGACCCGGTGAATTTTCGATAGGCCAGCCGGATTTCGATGTGCCCGATGCGCTAAAAGACGAAGCGATAAAGGCGATTAAGGACGGCCTAAATAAATATTCGCAGACAGCAGGCGATAGTTTACTCAAGGGAAAAATCGCTGAGCGGGTAAAAAACGAGTTCGGCTGGGCGAATCCGGCAGTTCTCGTGACCAGCGGTGTCAGCGGGGCTCTGCTATTAGCTTTTATGACGCTCATCAATCCCGATGATGAAGTAATTATACCCGACCCGTACTTTGTAATGTATAAGCATTTGGTCAATCTGTTGGGCGGAAAATGCGTCTTTGTTGACAGCTACCCGGATTTTGAGCTGCCCGTAGAGAAAATTGCCGAGGCGATAACCGCCAAAACCAAGCTGATTATACTCAATTCGCCGTGCAATCCGACCGGCGTGGTATATTCGGAGCAGCAGATAAAGGCACTTGCCGAGGTGGCGGCGGAAAAAGATATACTTGTTATGACCGATGAGATATACGAGAGATTCTGCTACGACGGCGATTGTCCGAGCATAGCTCATCACTACGATAGAACACTTTTGCTGCGGGGCTTCAGCAAGAGTTACGCAATGACCGGCTGGCGGCTCGGCTATGCGGCGGCCCGCGAGTCTTTAAGAGACGTAGTAGAAGAGATGACGAAAATACAGCAGTACACCTTTGTCTGTGCGCCCACACCTTTGCAAAAGGCAGCTATTGCGGCTCTGGATTATGAGACAAAAGATTTGGTCGAGGCATACAGAAAAAAAAGAGAGCTTCTTTATGAGGGGCTAAAGCACAAGTTTGAGCTTATCAAGCCCGGCGGAGCGTTTTACGCATTCGTTAAGGCACCAGCCGGCTCGGGAACAGAGTTTGTAAAAAAGGCAATCGCCAACAACGTACTTATTATCCCAGGCAATGTATTCAGTGAAAAAGATACGCATTTCAGGATAAGCTACGCAACTAGTAACGATAAAATTCGGGAGGGGATAGAGATTTTACGCAGACTATAGAAAAATCAAGAATTAAAAAGCAAGATGCAAAATGACAAATCAAAATTCAAAATTTTAGATTGTAATTTTGATATTTGATATGCATTTTTTTGCTTGACCGGTCAAGCAAAAACAAATAAAACTACCGCACCCTTATAAATCTTTCACTTTTCAAAGGCCCTGTAAGGAACCAATATGACCAAAGAGATGATTTTAGGGACAGTAGGGGGGTTGGCGCTGTTTTTGTATGGTATGATGCAGATGTCCGGCGGCCTTAAAAAAGTCGCCGGCAAGAAACTCAAAAACATCCTGGAATCGATGACCAAAAGACGGATTTTTGGTTTTCTGGTTGGTGCCGGCACCACAGCTTTAATCCAGTCGAGCTCTGCTGCAACCGTTATGGTGGTCGGCTTCGTGAGCGCAGGACTGCTTACTCTCAAACAGGCAATATCCGTAATTATCGGCACGAATGTCGGCACAACAGCAACGGCGTGGCTGGTTTCCATATCAGGGTTTGAGGCATTCAAAGTAACTGATTACGCACTTCCTGCCGTTGCTATCGGCTTTGCCCTGCAGATATTTGGTAGAACACAAAGGACGAAAAATGTAGGGCAAATCCTCGTCGGTTTTGGCATTTTGTTTATTGGCATATGTTTTATGAAAGATGCCTTCAGCCCTCTGAAAGACAGTGAAGGCGTACATAAAGCATTGATATGCTTTGGGCGTAATCCGCTTTTGGCCATTTTGGCCGGAACCGTTATAACAATGCTGCTGCAAAGCAGCTCGGCTTCGGTTGCATTGATTCAGATGCTGGCTATTCAGGGAGCGTTCGGTAATGACTGGAAACAGGTTTTACTGGTGGTAATACCGTTCATACTCGGTGATAACATCGGGACAACAATTACGGCCCAGCTTGCGGCCCTTCAGGCAAATCGCAACGCGCGTCGAGCCGCGTGGGCACATACGATGTTCAATGTTATCGGGGCGTTTATCTGTTTCTGGTTCATCGGCCGGGTCGGCAAACTTGTCGGTATAATCACGCTCTGGGAGCTCAGCGCAACAACAATCGCCGTCTCCATCGCGGTTACTCACACAACCATAAAGATATTCGAGGCGGCATTTTTCTTACCACTGACGGGGGTACTGGAAAAAATAGTAGTTAAGCTGGTGCCGGAGAAACCCGGCGACCTGGTGGGCCGGCCGGTAGTGCTGGAACGACGCTTGTTGGCGACGCCGGAACTGGCTGTGGACCAAGCCCGGCGTGAGATGGTGCGGATGGCACGGACAGCTAAAAGGGCGGTTAATCAGG
>CAZWKM010000122.1:0-6286 GCA_964634165.1 uncultured Pirellulales bacterium
TATTCCGTTCGGATGATTCTCGTCAATAAATTCCGTTATCTGTTTAGAAGCAGCAGCTATCCCTTCCATATCACTTATTGAAGTAGCCTTGAAAGCCACTACCGCAACAGGCCCCTCACCGGTTATTTCCACACCAACTTGCTCGTCCATAGCAATTTAGTTTTTAGTGTTGAGTTTTGGATTTTGAATTATAACTAAAAACTCAAAATTAAAAACTCAAAATTAAATATCCCTAATCAAAAAACAAGCTCCAACTGATTATCTCAAATTTAACAGCTCCAGTCGAGTTTTTTTTTCAATATTTCCAGCAGGCCCCGTTAGAAATCATCCTTTTTCGGGTTTAGAGTCCTTTTGCGGAATTTCTAACGGGGCAGGCAACAAAATGCCCCTTATAATCGCTTCTTTCCTTCAACGCCGGCATCTGCTTTAGGCAATCGCCCTGGCGCCGAGGGCATCTTGGGTGAAAAGGACAGCCGGCCGGCGGATTCAAAGCACTCGGCACTTCCCCGCCAAATGCGGTCCTGCTGCCCCGCAGCGACGGCTCAACCCGCGGAATCGCCGACATAAGGGCACGAGTATAAGGATGCAGAGGGTTCCGATACAGCCCTTCCGCCGTGGCCTGTTCCACTATCCTGCCCATATACATAACCGCTACAATATCGCAGAAAAACTCCACCACAGCCAAATCATGTGCGATAAATAAATACGTCAGCCCAAATTCTTCCTGCAAATCTTTCAGCAAATTCAAAATCTGCGATTGAATCGAAACATCAAGAGCACTGACCGGCTCATCACAAATAACTAATTTCGGCCCCAGCGCCAAGGCCCTGGCTACCCCGATTCGCTGCCGCTGCCCGCCCGAAAACTCGTGTGGATAACGGTTTATATGGTCAGGTGACAGCCCCACCTTTGAAAGCAATGCCGCAACTCGTTCTCCTATGGAGTCCTTACGGACAATCAGCTCACTGCTCCGGCAAAGGCGTTGCTGCCGGACTTCTCCTTGAACCCCGTTAGAAGTTGACCCCGTTAGAGCCTTTTTCCTCCGGATCTCTAACGGGGTTGACGTCTTACTTCTAACGGGGTGAACCTTCAACGGCTCACCAATAGCATTGCCAATGGTCATTCTCGGATTTAACGAGCCGTACGGGTCCTGGAAAATAAGCGAAATCTGCCTCCGAAGCTGACGCAATTTGACCCTGTCAGCCGACAAAACATCCGTCTGTTCAAAAACTACCTGCCCTGCCATTGCCGGCACCAGCCGAACTATACTCCTGGCAACTGTCGTCTTGCCACAGCCGCTCTCGCCGACCAGACCCAGCGTCTGCCCCTTTTCGATACCGAAACTTATCCCGTCAACCGCCTTGATGTAACCAACAGTTCGACGAAGCAGACCTTTCTTTATAGGAAAATAGGTCTTTAAGTTCTCAACCTTCAGCAGATAATTGTCTTTGCTTGCCATAATAGTAAAACTGAAAGCTTAAAGCCAAAAGCTAAAAACCATAGCGTAAAATTCAAAAGTTTTAAATTTTTAGTTATGGTTTTACATTTTTCGTTTCAAGTTTTTCGCTACTTTTCGTAGCCCTTCGCATACCAGCAGGCAACGCACCGCCCGGCTTCAACCTCCCTCAGCTTCGGCTCAACCGTCCGACACCGCCTGTCCCCGCAACCTATCGGGCAGCGAGGATGAAACTTACAGCCACTCGGAAAATGCAACGGCTCAGGAACAGTCCCCGAAATTGTCCGCAAACGCCTGGCTGAAACCGAAGTAGGAGGCGGAGGTTCCCGAAGTCTGCCGGAACAGGGACGTTCCGGCTCGGAAAAACCCAGTTGCGGCAAAGATTTCAATAGCCCCTGCGTATAAGGATGAAATGGCCCTGCAAAAAGCCGCTGCGAATCAGCCACTTCCACTATTCGCGATGCATACATCACCGCAACATCCTCAGCACGCTCAGCCACAACGCCCAAATCGTGGGTTATCAGCAAAATACTCATCCCGTTTTGCCTCTGCAGCTCGTCAAGCAAATCCAGTATCTGTGCCTGAATCGTTACATCCAGCGCAGTTGTCGGCTCATCGGCAATCAATAGTACCGGCTCGCAGCTTGCCGCCATAGCTATCATAACTCGCTGCCGCATCCCACCGGACATCTGATGCGGATATTCACGCACCCGCTGCGCCGAATCAGCAATACCTACCTTTCGCAGCATCTCGACCGCATCCGCCCACGCTTCGCTTGTGCTTTTTTTCTGATGCAGCTTTATGGCCTCAACAATCTGGTCGCCCACCGTATAGACCGGATTGAGACTGGTCATCGGCTCCTGAAAAATCATAGCAACTTCATTTCCGCGAACACGCCGTATCTCTTTCTCGCTCAACGCCAGCAGGTTTCGACCCTCAAAAACAATTTCACCGCCAACGATTTTACCCGGCGGCTCCGGGACCAATCGCATAATCGAAAGTGCCGTTACACTCTTACCGCACCCACTTTCCCCTACCAGCGCAAACGTCTTGCCCTTCTTTATCGAAAAGCCCACATCCTGCACCGCCTTTACAACGCCCTCGTCCGTAAAAAAGCTGACACTCAGCCCCTGTATCGATAACAAAATGCCGTCTTTGCTCATACCGCTTTCCTCAACCGCGGGTCAATCGCATCCCGCAATGCCTCGCCGACCAGATTGTACGCCATCACGGTAAAAAATATCGCCAGTCCCGGAAACAGGGTCAGCCACCAGAGAAACCTGCCCGTAGTACCAACACCCAGACTGAGCATTTGTCCCCAGCTCGGCGTTGGGGGGGCAACACCAAAACCGAGAAAACTAAGGGCCGCCTCTATAAATATAGCGCCGGCAATACCAAACGTAGCGTTCACCAGCACCGGAGCAATGCCATTCGGCAGCATATGCCGAAAAAGAATGCTGCGCAACGGCAATCCGAGGGACACCGCCGCCTGAACGAAATCCTGCTTTCGCAACTTGAAAAACTCCGCCCGGATAAAACGTGCGTCTCCCGTCCAGCTGGTAATGCCGATAATTATCATAATATTTAAGAGGCTTCGCGGGAAAAACGCCACAATTGTGATAATAAGAAAGAACGTCGGAATTGCCATCATTATCTCGACAATACGCATCCCGACAAAGTCAACCTTGCCCCCGAAATAACCCAGAATCGCCCCTACAAAAATACCGATAACGCTCGATATTCCAACCGCCACAAACCCCACCGAAAGCGATATTCTGCTGCCGTGAATCAACCTGCATAATACATCGGAGCCGACATCATCGGTCCCCAGCCAATGCCGGCGACTGGGCGGCTGCTCACGCAACTTCAGGTCTGTACGGGCGTAACCATAGGGTATCGGAGCAAAAATCGCATCGCTCGCTTCCCCCGAAGCAACCAGCGCTTTGTAATCTTTAGCATCAAGCCGCCGGGGTACAAAAACAAATGCCAGTATACCTCCTATGAGAATTATTGAACTACTGATACATATCTGACGCCAAAACACCGCCCCACGGACAGAGGGGTCAATCCGCCTGCGATTGCGCCTGATTAACAGCAGCTGAAAAATTCCAACAGTTGCTGCAAGGAAAACACAATAATCATTGGGCCGCAGGTTTCTAAAAAGAGGAAAATGCAATCGGCCGTCAACACGAATCACAAACGGCTTGTCATTTGCAAGGAACGGTGCAAAAATAGCTAACAAAAACAGAACCACAACAAATATCAGGCTGGCAACACTAAGCCGACTTTTGACAAACTCACGCCAGACCATCTCGCCGTAAGACACCCCCCAACTCGTGCTACGTAGCGAAGCGCTACTTCGCAGAGTAGTATTCGCCTTTGCCTGCGATTGTTTACTCATAACTTTCTATACAGCACTTTCAAAACTTATCCTTGGGTCAGCAATGGCATAAGCAATATCGGCTAATAAAAGACCAATTAGATTCATCAATCCTCCGATGGTCGCCACAGCCATAACCACGTTATAATCACGGGTCGTAACCGCTTCAAACGCCAGCAGCCCCATACCGGGAACACTGAATATCCGCTCAATAATCACCGACCCCCCAAGCATCATAGGCAGCAGGGTAGCCATTATCGTAATCACCGGAATCACGCTATTGCGAAATGCATGCCTGAATATCACGACCCAGTTCGACAGCCCCTTCGCACGAGCCGTTCTGACGTAATCGGCCTGCAGATTATCCAGCATTCCCGCTCTGACCTGCTTGGTAAGATACGCAAAACCCGCGTATGTCAGACAAAACACCGGCAAAACCAGATGCCAAAGTCTGTCGGCCAACCACGGGAAAAAAGGCAGCTGGTCAGCGTAATTGCTGCTAAGCCCCGCCGGTGGAAACCAATTCTTAAACGTCGGCCCGCAAAAATAGCCTATCAGCATCTGGCCAACCAACATACTCGGCAGCGACCACAGCATAAAAAGGGCCACTGAGCTGGCGCGGTCGAAAAATTGCTTATGCCTCACCGCCGCTAAAACCCCAAGCGGTAGCGATACAACATAGATAATTACAAAAGCAATTAAATTTAGCGTCAGCGTAATGGGCAATCTCTCTTTGATTAGCTCAATAACCGGCCGATGATGCTTAATTGAATCCCCAAAATCAAACCGTACTACCCGCTCCAACCAAATCGCATACTGAACATACAGCGGCTTATCCAATCCGTGAAGCTTCATTTGCGCCTCCCGAACAGCCGCTGCCTGTTTAGCGTCCATCTGCCCCCCAGGCCCTATACCCTGGCCCAGCGGGTCGCCCGGCGCAATCCGACTGATGGCAAAAACCATTATGGTTATCCCCAGCAGCGTCGGAATCATCAACAATAAACGTCTTGCTATATATGTTGTCATTTATCAAACTTTATTATTCAAATTTTCTGCTTCTTAAGATTTTATTCTGTTCTCTGTCTTCTGTCCTCCGTCTTCTGTCTCCTCATTTGTACCTTTGCTGGTCCTTAGGTACATACCATTCTAATGGATTAAGCCCCAGCTTATGAATCTTGACGTTTTTGAAACGTTTATCCAGGAAACGCAGTGACGGCCTGGCCCGAAAAAACGTATAAGGCTGCTCCTTATGTAAAATCCGATGGAAACGGTGATACAGCTTGTTACGTTCACTCTCATCTAGAGTCTTTCGGGCTTCTTCGATAATGGCATCCGCTTCGGGGTGGTCAAACCCGACCCGATTGGAACCGCGTCCTTTAATCTGTGAAGAATGCCATATCTGATAGGGGTCCGTCAGCACTGTCCCGCCCCAGGCCAACATCGTAGCATCAAATGACCTCGTATTAAGCCGTTCCTCAAAAACCGACCACTCATAAGGGTCCGGAACCAAATCTATCCCTGCTTTTGCCATCTCATCTTTTAACAACTTGGCTATTTGTTCCCCTATAAGATAACCGCTAACTATCATAAACTTGAATCTAAACGGCGCTCCTTCTTTATCCCGCATTCCGTCTCCATCGGTATCACGCCAGCCGGTCTCATCAAGTAATTGTCTGGCACGCTCAGGGTCATAAGGCCAGGGTTCAATACTCGAATCATACTGTTTGCCTAAAACATAAAACGGCCCTGTAACGATGCGACCAAGACTTTTATAGAGATACTTGATAATTGTTTCCCGGTCCACAAGATGCGTCATAGCCAATCGCACCCGGCGGTCACCAAAAAACGGGGTACTCTGGTTCCAACCTATGTACGAATAACCCACCCCCGGGTTCCAATAGGAAAGACACTCGAATTCCTTCACAAATTTCTCATCCTCCGACAGCTCAACAAATTGTTCCGAAGTCGGCACCATAAAATCCACCTGGTGCGAACGCAGGGACTGCAGCGCCGCTACCTCATTGGTAATAACTCGAAATATAATTTTTTCCAGCTTCGGTTTTCGACCCCAGTAGTTTTCATTCCGTCGCAGAACAACTTCACGCCCAACGTTCCATTTCTCAAATAAATATGGCCCGCTGCCCACAGGCTCAGAACGACGCTTATTGAATTCCGCAGCATCGGAAAATTCGTAAATATGCTTCGGCACTATCGGCATAAGCCCACCTATCTCAGGGCCTTTGAAATACAGCTCACGAAAAACAAACTTCACCGTATGGCTGTCAATCTGAATTACTTCCTCGATAGGGTAATAATAGTTGGCCAGCGCATGGGCATCCACATCAGGATTTATTATTGTCTCATAGCTAAAGATGACATCGTCGGTGGTTATTGACACCCCGTCAGAAAAATGTATGTCCTTCCGCAGCCGAAAAGTCATTTCCAGACCA
>CAZWKM010000123.1:0-1373 GCA_964634165.1 uncultured Pirellulales bacterium
CTGCGTCGCCGCCCTGCCGGATGATCCTGCAAAGCGTATCTATTGCAGGAGTCGAAGCCCCCATATGCTCGTGCATATTCAGCCCTAATCGCAGATGGCTTAGCAGGAACAGCGCCTCCTGCGAGCTTATCAAGTGGGCGTTTCGCAACAACGCCATCGCCCGAGAAATTTTGTCGTCAAGAACATCGCTCTCCTTTGAGAGCAGTTGATTCCTGGCTGCATTTTCATATTCGACGATTTCTGGGATGATAACGTTTTCAAATTGCGAGATGATATCCGACTCTGAGATACCAAGCGTTACCTGATTTGATATCTGGTAGAAATCGCCTGCGGCCTCGGTGCCTTCCCCGAAAAGCCCCCGCACGGCCAGGCCCATGTCCCTTGTGGCATTCAAGAACTTCTCTATTTGGCCGGTCATCTTTAACGCCGGCAGATGCAGCATAACCGAGACCCGAATTGCCGTGCCCAGGTTGGTCGGGCAGGCCGTCAGGTACCCATAGCGAGGGCTGAAGGCATAGTCCACCTTTTGCTCTATCATATCGTCGATATGATTTATCTGCTCGGCACATTGAGATAGCTGCAGCCCGCCTTTTAGCACCTGGATTCGCAGATGGTCCTCCTCGTTAATCATAGCGGTGAAAAATTCCCGCTGGGCGATAACAACGCCTCGCGGGCCCTTGCCGAAGGCGTGGTGCCGGCTGATAAGATGTCGTTCCACCAGGAAATGTCTGTTAAGAACTGTGGCTTTGTCCACGCTGATATAGAAGATTTTATCGCCGAGGTCCAGCGACATCAGAACATCTCTTAGCTTCTTGAGTATATCGGACTTTTCGGTAGTTGAGCAGCGGCTCAGGAATTTGTACCCTGCCAGGTTCCTGGCCAGACGAATACGCGAGGATATAACTATATCGGCCAACGGCCCTGAGCCGTTAAACCATTCGTTTATGTCACTACTTATATCGGTCAGCTTCATATTTTCGTATCTCGTATCTCGTGAAGCGTATCTCGCATTTCGCTTCACGTTTCACAGTTCTTTATTTTGTCGCGCAATTTGGCCGCCAGTTCGTAATCTTCGCTTTTCACCGCAGCATCCAGTTGTTGACGCAGCTTTAACAGCTCTACTTGCTTTCTTGTGTCCTTCGGTGTCTTTGACGGGACCTTGCCGCAGTGGGTTGTTTTGCCGTTGTGGGCTTTTTCGATAAGCAGCGGAAGCGATTTCTCAAAAATCTCGTAATCATAGGGACAGCCCAGGACCGCCTCTTTGCGGAATTGCTCCAGCGTAAAGCCGCAGTGAGGGCATGTGACCTCTTTCTCCGAAGAAGGGCCGAACAGCTCATCGTCCGTGGGCTGGACGGCAAGCAGGCTGCTGAGCA
>CAZWKM010000123.1:1473-6270 GCA_964634165.1 uncultured Pirellulales bacterium
CCTCTCCCGAAAATATCGTCAAATTTGGAAAATCACTGCAGGATGATTTATCTATTTGGCGAATTTTGCCGAACAGCCCGGCCCCTCAACCACCCTGACAGCTTCAAGTTTGACGCTTTCGGGCAGTCTCGGCTCAAGTTTTTCGTATATGTATCCGGCTACGTTCTCAGCCGATGAGTTGTTCCGCTGGAAATAATCAATTTTGTCTAACGCCATATTATCAAACTCAGCTATCGTTTTATCGACCATCGCTTTGAGCTGGCGAAAGTCCATAACGAGTCCAATATTGTTGAGCGCTTCTGAGCTAACATCAGCGGTAACCGACCAGTTATGACGGTGCGGAGGTTCTTTTGAGCCGTCCGGCAGGGTCAGCTGATGCGATGCCCAAAAGTGCGTTTCGACACTAACCGTAAACATATCTGGTATCTCGTATCTCGTGAAGCGTATCTCGTGTTTCGCTTCACGCTTCACAATTCACGTTTTTTCAGGCGTTGTTGCAAACGATTATAGATATTTTTCGGAATCAGCTTTGTTAGGTTACCGCCTAATGAAGCCACCTGGCGAATCAAGGTCGAGCTGGTAAAGCCATATTGCTCACTGGTCATAACAAAGACGGTCTCTATGCCGGCCACAGCTCGGTTTATCATAGCAAGCTGGAACTCGTATTGAACGTCTGTAAGGCTTCGCAGACCGCGCAGGATGACGTCCGCCTTCTTTTTGGCGGCATATTCAACCGTCAGCCCGTCAAAACTCTCTACCAAGATGCCGGGCATATCGGCTATCAGCTCAGCTATCATTTCCACCCGCTCTTCGGGCGTGAAGAGCTGATTTTTGACCGGACTTCGCCCGACCGCAATGATAAGCTCGTCAAAGAGTTTTATACCGCGGTTGATAACGTCCAGATGCCCGTTTGTAATCGGGTCGAACGAGCCGGGGAAAATCGCTCTTACAAACTTTCTATCCATCAGCACTCCTTTGATAATTGGTTATTGATGAGTGATTACTGATTACTCGTAATATGTTAAATTATCGATAATCAATAATCAAATCATTTTTCAGCCACTGGTTCAGCCAGCCGATTACCGTTTCGTGCCAGAGAATGCAATTTGCCGGCTTGAGCACCCAGTGGTTTTCATCAGGGAAGTACAGCAGTTTGCTGGGGATGCCGCGGCGCTGCAGGGCATTAAACGTGGACAATCCCTGCGTATCGGCCACCCGAAAATCCAGTGCCCCGTGGATGACCAGCATTGGTGTTTTCCAGTTCTTAACGTAGTTCACAGGGTTGTGCTTCTCATAACTATCGGGGTTGTCCCAGGGTGTGCCGAGATGGTCCCACTCGGGGAACCAGAGTTCTTCGGTGTCAAAGTAGGCCATCCGCTCGTCGAGGTTGCCGTCGTGATTGACCAGACATCGGAAACGGTCGGGCCAGTTACCGGCTATCCAGTTAATCATATAGCCGCCGAAGGAAGCGCCCAGCGCACCCACTCTGTCGCCGTCCATCCAGGGATACCGCTTTAAGGCGGCGGCCAGACCTTTCCGGAGGTCTTCGAGGGGCTTGCCGCCCCAATCGCCCCGGATGGAATCGGTAAAGGCCTGTCCGTATCCGGTCGAGCCGTGGAAATCCACCATAACCGCAGCGTAGCCTGCTCCTGCATACGCTTGCGGGTTCCAGCGGTAGTGGAAACTGTTCCCGAAAGAACCCTGAGGGCCCCCGTGAATCAGAAAAGCTACCGGATACTTCTTGCCTGTATTAAAATCAATGGGTTTGACCACATAGCAATAGACAGTTTCGTTGTTCCATCCCTTGAAGGAAAATTGTTCATACTCGCCCATACGAGCGGCGGCGATTTTTTCTGAGTTAATAGTGGTGATTTTACGCACATTCCTGCCGTCAGATTTAACCGAATACAGTTCCATCGGGCTGCGCAGGCTACTGGCGCCGTAAATAATCCTGCCGCCTGCTATGCCGGGCGAGCTGACTCTGCCCTCTTTCACGATGGTGCGAACTTTGCCGGTTTTTACATCGATGGCGAACAGGGACTTTTGGCCTGTATTAGTTGCTGTCGCGTAAATCGTTTTGCTGTCTGCCGACCAGCAGAGCGACGAGGGACTGCGGTCCCAATTTTCTGTCAGGCTCCGTCTCCTGGCTCCGGGCCAGGGCTGAAGGATAATTCGGAAGCGGTCAGACTCGTAACCGGGCCTGGCCATAGCTAAGTAAGCCAGGGTCTTGCCATTGGGTGAAAAAATCGGATGAGTATCCCATGCTTGGTTTCTTGCGGTTAGAGGTGTCGGTGATTTGGAGCCGTCAACCGGTGCCAGATAAAGGTTGAAGTCTGTTGACCAGGGTTCTTCCCGGCCATCCCGGCGGACATAACGTGCGGTGAAAATAATGCCTTTACCGTCCGGAGTGAATGTGATTTCCTCCGGGCCGCCGAACGGCTTGGAAGGAGTATCGGCGTCCATATCCTTCATTACATCCACCGGCTCGCCTCCCCCCGTGGGCATCACGAACAGATGTGAGCGTCGGCCGTCTTTCCAGGTATCCCAGTGCCGAACAAATATCCGCTCGTAAATCCGTCCGCTCGCTTTTCTTGCCTCGATTTCATCGAGTCTGTCCTTTGTTTCCATAGCGGTGGCGCAGTCCGGAAAGACTTCCATAGTGAAAGCGATGTGTTTTCCATCAGGTGAGACGACCAGATTCCCAACGTCAAGCGGCTCATCCGTAATCTGTTCCGCTTCTCCGCCATCAATCCGAATGCGCCAGAGTTGTGAAGACCCCGAGCGGCCGGATATAAACCAGACCGACCTGCCATCGGGCGCCCAGCGGGGATTAAAGTCCTTTGACGGATGAGAAGTCAAGCGGCGAAGTCCCGTCCCGTCCGTGCCGACCAGCCAGAGGTCGGTTCGCCCGACGTTCGCTTCGAGGTCGGTTTTTCGCAGCACGAAAACAATCCACTTGCCGTCCGGCGAGACCTGCGGGTCGGAGATGCGGTCCATTGCCAGCATATCTTGAACGGAAAACGGATGAGTTTGCCCGGCAGGCGCTGCAGCAAGAGCTGCCACACTTGCATACAGAAAAATGAGCAATAACGAAGGTATCAGACGCATCCCGTTAGAAATTCTACGGGCTTTACGAATACCAGCTCTTTTAGACGGACTACAACCAATAATATAGACCAAAAAGCGAAGATTTCTAACGGGACGCATAATTTTGTCCTTTCTTTCCTGGCGCGGAGTTGGCCGAGAAACTGAGCTATTTTAATTGTCATTTTTTTCCCCGTGAGGGCCCCCCGAGGGGACTGCGAGCTTTGCGTTCTCAGTGGTTTGGTTTTTTTCTTTGGTGATGGTAACGGGGATATCGAGCCAGAAAGTGGAGCCCTTGCCGGGCTCGCTTTTCATCCCAATATCACCTGCCAGCATAGATGCCAGTTCCTTACTGATGGCAAGTCCCAGCCCGCTGCCGGTCGATTCGCGGGTTATAGAGCCGTCAGCCTGCCGGAATTTTTCAAATATCTTTTCCCTGTCAGGCCCGGCAATGCCGCAGCCGGTATCGGTTACCGCAATCCGGACCGTGTTTCCGTTGGCCATTTGCGCCCGAATTTCAATCCTGCCGCGCTCCGGCGTGAACTTTACCGCATTACTTAGAAAATTGTACAGTATTTGCTGGACCTTGCCTGCATCCGTCATAAGAATCGGTATATCATCGTCGGCCAGCAGCTTTACTTTGATTTTCTTTTTCTTTGTCAGCAGCGAGAAAGATGCTACCACCGCTTTACACAACTGCGGCACAGAGGTCTTTTCCACGTGCAGCTCCATTTTTCCCGCCCTGGTCTTTGCCAGGTCCAGCAGGTCGTTAATCATATTTAAGAGTCTATTTCCGCTGGTGATAATGTTCTCAGCGTACCTTCGGCCTTTGTCGTTTTTTAGAATGTCGGGCTTTTCCCGCAAAACCTGGGCAAATCCCAGTATCGCATTCAAGGGCGTTCTAAACTCGTGCGAGATATTGGCCAAAAATTCGCCCTTTACTTTGTTGGCCTTGAACAACTCGATATTTCGCTCGGAAAGCTCCGCTATTTTGGCATCAAGCTGTTTGTTTGCCAGCCGCAGTTTCTCCTGTGCCGCTTGCAGCCCATCGAGCATATTGTTGAACGCATTGGCAAGCTTCTCATATTCGTCGCGGGTGGCTATTGAGCTTCTTATATCGAGATTGCCCTCGGCGACGTTGTTTGCAAGTGCCCGCAGCTGCCGGATAGGCCGGAGGATTACCCGCTGGGTTATCATATAAAAGGCAACGATTGCACCGGTGCCGGCGATTAGGCCGGCAACGATTATCCAGACACGATTCATAAAGACCGTGTTGCTGATTTCGCCGGCCGGGCGTTGAATAACCGCCGCCCCTATCTGCTCGTTCAGCGAAAATGCGCTGGCGGAACCCTGCGGATTATGGCAGCTTATACAGCTATCGGTCGCTTTGAAGATGCGCACATAAGTACTACCAAGGATGCCATCTTCGCGTTCCTCATCTCTTAGAAGCTCAATCATCTCTTTTTGTTCTTCGGTCAGTTGCAGGAGTTGTTTTCCATTTTCCTTTGTGAAGCGAATCCAGCGTATCTCGCGGTCGTTTACGTCAAGCACTGCGCCGGTATTGTCTAATGCGTCAAGGGCCGTTTCGCCGGTTTCTTTTACTTGAAAGTGCCGACGCAGCAGGGTCTCAGCTTTGGCTCGCCCGGCATCGAGGGATGCCTTTGTGGCGAGTTTGCCCATCCAGATATAGGGAATCGAAAGTGCCAGAGTGAG
>CAZWKM010000124.1:0-6260 GCA_964634165.1 uncultured Pirellulales bacterium
GGCTAAATGTTGATAATAAAATCTTATATTGGTGTAATTCACTCCCCATTTTGTGATATAGGGTTGCTATTCCGCAAGAAACGGCCTATAATTGGAGCATATGCTTAAACCAAGTGTTGCCGGCTGCGACACAGCATGAAGAGCAGTCCATAGATGCGCTGGAAAAAAGTATTGAAAAGCTGGAAGATGCGCTAAGTGCGCTGGGCTATGAGCCACCACCGCCGCCCCCACCACCTGGTCAGGCAAGCAATCCGAATCCAGCCAATGGCGCAACAGGCGTCAGTACAAACGCTGATTTGAGTTGGACAGCCGGTTCTAATGCCGTGTCGCACGATGTGTACTTTGGCACGACGAGTCCGCCACCGTTCATACACAACCAGACTTCTACAACATTCGATCCGGGGACAATGGCTTCATATACTACGTACTACTGGCGTATCGATGAGGTCAATCCCGGCGGGACGACCATCGGTACAGTCTGGACCTTCAGGACTGGTGGAGGGGGGCCACCAATATAGCGCCCAAAGTGAATGTGATGGTAGCATAAACTAAACATGAGATTGCCGCGCTCGGCTTCGCCTCGCTCGCGATGACAAAGAAAGACGAGTTGATAATCTGTACTGCATATCATAAATTGGGCATTTTTTGCTTGAATTCCGGCTCAAGCAGGTTATAATTAAGGTTGCTTTTAGCTGTTTGCAAGTACTGAAGAGAGGATAGGGTATGCAAGGTTTTCTGTTTCAATTTCTTCTGAATTCCTGCGGCGTTAGACGCGTTCATCAGTTGTCACACAAATATTAAAAATTTTTCGGAGAGGGAACAAAAATGAATCAGCACTATATATTTATCTTAGGAATCTTAGCAGTTACTTTAGCGTCAGCGGTGGTCAGAGCAGATTTGCCGGCCGACGATTTCAACGACAATACACAAGGGGCAATGTGGCTGCTGTATGAACAAGATGCCAATAACTGTTGGCTCAATGAGACTAATCAGAGGCTGGAAGTGTGGGCGAGTGAAAATGCCGATGATCTGGTCGCATTTTACATGTCAAACAGATGGCTGTTAAATACAACTGATGATTTTCGGCTCAAGGTTGACTTTCATTATGATCGCGTAAGCTGGGAAGATGGGTCGGTCGCGATTTTTCTGACGCCAAGTATAATCGAGGCCGGGGACAGGCACGTTGGTATCCGAGCCGGCTGTGATGAGGAGTCCCCATACTTCTGGTACGAAGCCACCGACGGGGCCTGGATAGATGAGGGCTGGGGGCTGAGAGATTCCAACGATGGAACGCTTTATATATCTTATAATTCACTGACCGACAGATTGTATTTGAGCTATACGGGATATGGAAGGACAAACTCCTGGGTAACCATGTCAGACTTAATACAAGGTCGGTGGGGAGGTGGTCCGGTCTATGTCGGTATCGGCGGCGCCCCCGTGTATGCGGCTTTGGATTCGGGTGAGGCTTACCTGGACAACTTCGTAGTGGACGAGGGAGTGGTAGAGAGCCCAGTTTCCGACCACGTTTTCGGCGTCGAGATTGAACAGGGCTGGGATTACGATGATCCATACGACTCGGGCGACTTAACATACGAATTCTGCATTGAAGTCGAAACGGATGCAGATGTTAATTTCGTAGAGTTTGTTACTGCAAACGGCAATACGTTTGAAATTCCTGATATCGTTGATAATTGGAGCGATGGTACCTGGACGACACGCGAGTACGATTCGGGGGACGGCGTATGGGTATGGGAATATTGCAGAGAAAAAGCGGACATGGCCCATCTGCAGGATTTCGGCGATGGTTGGTACACAATCAAGGTCAACTACGTCGGTGGAGGCCAGGGCCAGACGAGTGTTTGGTTTGGCAAGCCTGACGGAATCAATTATATCCCGCAGCCCACGCAGGAGCCGTACTTAACTTATCCTTATCACCGAAGTAGTGTAGATTCACCTGTTACGTTTACCTGGTGGTGTGCTGATCCAGCGGCTACTTTGATATGGATGGGCCTGGAAAAGGAGGAAACAGGTGAAGAAATGGAAAACAGCTTCAATGTGAGCGAAACCAGTTGGGGTCCGATTGCGTTAGCAGATGGATTCTGGGAGGCAGAGCTGGCTTTTGCACAATATCACTACACGCCGGACAACGGTGATGGGATTGAGGTCAGTGTCGGTAAATACAGCGAAAGTGATTATGAATTCGCGGTGGGAGGTTTCAACATATCCGGTCGAGTCACCGATAAATATACCTTAGCAGGGCTTGGCAACATCAGAGTAGGCTGCTGGAATGAAGATTTCGAGATATGGAATGATACTTACACGGATTTAAATGGTTTTTTTACGCTGACTAATATCCAGCCGGGTGAAGTTCAAGTCAGGGCCGAGCCGGAAACTTATTACGCCGGCATGGGGACCGAGTTCGTGTTAACGGAAGATATTTACGACCTGGATTTTGCTCTGTCACCGGGGGCTGTACTTTCTGGCAAGGTCCTTGATGCTGAGACCGCTGAGCCGGTGGCGGGCGTTGAGGTAACGTATTCGAACGGTAGGTACGCGGTCTGGAAAAATGGTTACACCGATGCGAATGGGACATTTACCCTTACAAATCTTCCGCCGGGTATCGGAGAAATAAAGGTTAGACCTGATGTTGATACCGGCTATGCGTGGTCATTGCCGTGGGGAAGCAACTGGGTCTGTCTGGCCGAAGGTGAGAATCGCTCACGTCGCTTCATTGCGTTGCAAAAAGGTGCTCTGGTTAGCGGGTACATAAAGGATGTATATGGCATGCCGATAGGCGGTGTTGAATATGATTGGGGGGGAAGAATGTGTGAAGGCTGGGGGGACACGGACGAAGACGGTTTTCACGAAATTAGGCTGCCAGTGGGTACGTATGTTATCAACCTATCTGAAGATGATCTTGGAGTTTTGTCTCAGACAGTTACAATAACTGACATAAACCAGCCTGTCGATGTTAATGATATGATAGTTTACACCGAGCAGACAGGCGGCCAAATCTCCGGCACCGTTAACAATCCGGGCGGGCACTCCAAGAACGGGGAATTTATCATCGTGGCCTTTGAATCAGGAACCGCGATTGATGCCAACACCTGGTATACAATTGATCCCATCGGTGAATGCGAACTGGCACAAGCAGGACCATTTACTATTAGGGCGTTGCCGCCGGGCGTCAATTACGATATTTATCTCATAGTAATAAGCGAGACCTTTGACGAAATAGAGTCTCTCTCCGTGCAGGATTTCGTGTTAAATGTTCCCGTTGGAACAAGCGGCATCAATCTGGATTATGATTCGGAAGGAAGTACTGTTACCGGCAGCGTAATAAATACTAACGGCCGAGCTGTTCTGGGAGCTACCGTATTACTTAGCGACTCAGCTACGGGGAACTTTGCAGGTTTTGCTGATACCGACCCCAACGGTGAGTATGTTATTTATAATGTTCCAGCGGGAGAATACACCGCTACCGCGGTGCACAGCAAATACCTTAATGCATCGACAACGGTAGAAGTCGTTGACGGCGTAGCTGCTGACGTGAGCACCATCGTTATGCCTTTTGCCGGTGAAAAGGAAAGTGCTAATCTAAACGGCGATGGCATTGTTAATATACTCGACGTGGCGGTATTTACTAACCAATGGCTCCAATCTGGTTCGTTAGAAGCTGACTTTAATCAAGACAGCAGTGTGAACTTTAGCGATTGGGCTCGGCTTGCTGAAAACTGGCTCTGGGAGCCAATCTGGTATCACGACTAATGTTTGGCGGCTGCAGAGGGTTTTTAGCTGGAATCCGGACCATTTCCTCGTTGGTCTTCAAGTCGATTACTGAAACGCCAGAAAAACTTCTCGCACACCGTCCCTGGTTATTCGGTGGTGTGGGCGGGGGCCTCAGTGATGGGGCTCCCTATCCCGATAGCACATGTCACTGTAATGTCACATGGTACAATGTTAATAATTACGGCATGCCCCCTTTAGGTTGCAACCCGCCACGACGACAGCATGGAATTGCAGCCCGCTTTTTGGCGGTTCACTCGCATGCTGTTGTCATATCTCCTTTCAACCCTGCTTAGCCGAGGCTGCGAACGACATTGTGCCGAAGCTAACCTATTCTTCCACTCCTTGTCGTGTGGCGATGGGTACATACCCTGCCTCCAAGCCCGGGGGCGGGGTTACAATCAAGGCCGGGTCAATATCCGCCAGTTTTCCAATCGTTGGTGGCGCCAGGTATTCGCGGTCTTTTTTCCAGCTCCGGTGGAGTTTTACCACCCGTGCCTGCAGGCTCTGGCGCTCTTTATCGGTTAAATCGGCGTTGAGTAATGCAGGCTGGTCGGCGAATCGATACCAGTAGTACGTCACCGTGCTACCGTCCCCCGGATGCGCCTGGAAAGGTCCTGCCACGGGGCCAGGCTTCTTCCAGCAACTCTCTGCGTCGTCAGGAGTGACGTAGGGTTTGGAGGGACCCCCGCGGGGCCGACTAAAGCTAACCTTGGCCAGTCCTGTTTCAGCCGGAACGTCTTTGGGCTGCACCACAACCCACTGGGCCCTTTTATTATCACCCTTGTCCAGGCGATAGTATTCCGGCAGCGTTACGAGTGGGCCGTCCTTTGAATCTTTTTTCGTAACCAGATCGTAGTCCCATTGGAACCCGAAGGTACTTGGGTCAGGTGCCGTGGGACTCGCAAAAGAATCCCAGGCAAGAGGCACCCTTTTATCCCTGGAACCAGATATCCTCCAGGTCGACCTCCCTCGTCCGGGAAATCGGTGCACAACGGCCTCCTGGGGATCGATGACGCCGCTGGCCGGGGGCCCGCCTTCAAACCAGGCCTTCACGGCATCCCAGAGCGCCTTCTTTTTGTAAGCGGTAACGCGGTGCACGACCACCGAATCGCCCTTCGGCCCTCGGGGGAACGAGGTGGGGGCTACTCGGGCGTAGGTTCGGCCCTTGCTGTCAGTGGCCTGAACACTGGGGACATACTGGGTTTCCATCTGCAAAGCCCTATTGGGCCCGGAGGGACGGGTATCCAGAAACAGTCCCGCCAGTTCAGGCTTTTCAACAGTGATGCGCGACCAGAAATAGGGGGTGAAGAAAGCGACCGGTCCTTTGAAGTTTCCACTGTTTAAAAACAAGGTCCAGCAGTTGTTTCCGGTAGGAACGTTTTTGCCGGCGGTTGTGGATTTGGGCTCGGTGAGCGGAAGGGGCAGATAGCCGTATCCGAAGAGTTCGCCGCATGTACCTTGTTTGAGATTCAGGCCATCCGGGGGCCACAGTACCCAGGGACTGAGTTGCGCGACACCGTACTTGCCTTTGGGATTATCCCAGCTCCTTCCTTGGCCGGCGCCGGGTCCGTTGGCCCATGCAACGAAATTCAGGGCGACGCCTCCCATAATGAACTTGGGTGTTTCGGTGGCAAATCGCGTATCGCGCCACCAGCCTAAGCCACCTTCGATATCGGTATACAGTCTCCCAGTGGGTTTTTTGTCATACTGAGGGTGCATCCAGGTGCCGAAGAGGCCTGTTTGGAAACGATTCCCGGGATATTCCTGCAACAAAGGCCACGCCGCTACATACATGGAGAACCCGGCGTTATACGTCTCTGGAACTCTATCGTTAGGGACAAGCTGGTATCCGGCCATCACTCCATTCTGAATCTGATTGGGCGCGCCGATCACCGGTGTCAGGGGCAAGACGAACACGAGGGCCAGGCAGGAAGTGAGCAATGTAAAAAACCTTTTTTTCAACATAAGAGAACCTCCTTCAACTATTTTTCTTTCTTTATTTGTAACCGTTCACGGGTATTTTGAACGCATTGGGCAACGCACCCAATATCAAATACCCATTTCTTGAATTTTCAACTCAGCTTATAACACATTCAAGGTCGTAATACAAGCTGAAAATATCTATTTTTTTCAAGCGGAGGGCTTCGTTCGCCCGATAATAGCCATAGAAAATGGCTTAAGGACGAAAATTGACCTCTAAAAAAGAACAATTCTACATCTAACGCATCTCGGAACTTGAAGCTAAACTGAAACAACGCGATGAACGAATTGCTGCTCTTGAAAAACAAGCTGCCGAACTTATTAACTGGGATTTCCCTATGAGTTATATGTCTGTTTATATTGGTATAATTCTCTTTCATGAGAGTAACTGCCTTGTAGCTGCTGCGCAGCGGCTACAAGGCACGCGGACCAAGATGCGGCAGGGCCCGGGATTTCCTGCCCTTCGAGGGCCTAAATGGGCAGCTCGC
>CAZWKM010000125.1:0-6203 GCA_964634165.1 uncultured Pirellulales bacterium
GGTTTTCGATGAGGTTTTCGGCCTTGAGACTATTTCGCTTCGGTATTTTAACGTTTTCGGCCCACATCAGGACCCAACGAGCCAGTATGCCGCCGCCATACCGGCTTTTGTAACGGCTATATTAAAAGACCAGCAGCCGACCGTCTTTGGCGACGGCCGGCAGACCCGCGATTTCACTTATGTTGACAATGTTGTTGAGGCCAACCTGCTTGCCGCAAAGGCAGAGCACACCACTGGCCAGGTTCTAAACATCGCCTGCGGCCAAGCCGTAACCGTCAACGAGACTATTGATGTGATTAACGCTACTGTAGGCAAAAACATTAAGCCGCTCTACACTGACCCTCGCCCCGGCGACATAAAACACTCTCTCGCCGACATCACCCTCGCCGAGAAACTACTCGGCTTTAAACCCACCATCCCATTCAAACAAGGCCTCCAAAAAGCAATTGACTGGTATCGGGATAATCTTCTTTAATGTTATTCCCGCGAAAGCGGGAATCCATCATATTTAACGTGGTTTTCTTTTAATGACTTCTGTAGTTTTTCTGCGTGTAATCTTTTTCTTGCGTAAACTCAATAATTCCTCAGTTTTTCTAAACATCATTTCAAAACGCTGGCTGGTTGTTAAAGACGCAAGGTAATCCAGTTCAAATTCTATCTCCTTGTCCTCATTATGCCTGTCTAACTTTAGAATAGCCATACAGCGCCTTTCAGCTAATGTTTATATCGACTTTGACTGGGTTTTTATAATTCAGCTTCAACAGACAAACAGGCCTCTACTGCTTCATAAATGTTTTTAAGAAGCTCCTCAAACGAATCGCCCTGAGTAACGCAGCCGGGGATGGCAGGAATTTCCGCCCAGTAGCCTCCTGCCTCCGCCTTATGTATAATTGTTTTTAATTTCATTGCTATAACCTCATATTTCAGGATGGCTCATCAATCTTTTATGCTCATTATGTCTTCTGGCTGGCCAAAAAGCAAGAACTTAGAACCCGCAATTCCATGTTAATCGGCGGAATCTGTGGCTAAAGCTGTTTCTTCAGTTCCTCTGCGTTCTGGATTAGCTCTTCCCGGCTTATTTCTTTCTTAGGGCTAAGCTCAAACGTCCATTCATACTCATCGACGATTCTTTCCGGATTGAGCAAGGAAAAGAAATCGAAAGGAAAGTTATCATACCACGGTGCTTTTAGGTTGCGATGGGTTTTTAAGGTCTCATACCCCTCCTTGCTTATCCTGACGTCATAATCGCCGTACCATTCAAAAGAGACCGTAACCGGTGAGGTGCCTATCTCCTCATCGTTTAATACAACTAACGCCCCCTGCGGGTTCGTATTGATTGTGAGATTACGTTCCACACAGCCGCCGAGAATTGTAGCGGCAATTAAGCCGGCGACTATTAAGACGACTAAATTGTATTTTCTCATAACAGATACCCCTATATTATTTAAGCTGCTTTGACAGCCCTATTATAAAGAAAAAGCAGACAGACAAAAGCAGAAAAGCTGCCGACCGGATTTTTTTAACAACAAGTAGCCGCTATCTGCGTTCACTTATGTCGCGTTTTGCTTTTGTCAGCCATTTTGGGTTGACCGTTACGCCCCAGCCGGGGCCGGCCTTTCTCCGCCTTTATTAACTGGCTTGACATTATCCCCAACACGGCAGCAGCTTTAAGAAAATCACGACGACTGTTTTTCGTTCTTTATTCTCCTTTTTGTATAGCCCACACTCAACGCCTTTTCAAATACAAAGTATATCCGCATATCAGCTATAAATCAAACAAAACATCCCAGGTAGTTTTCTAACGGGCTTGACAGCGTGGCTTCAGGAGAGTAAGTTATTGTTAAAATTGAACTTTTATTCTTGGTGGTGTGTTTGTTATGAAAATTTCGCTGAATTGGTTAGGTGATTATATCGAAACCGGGCTTGCTGCGGAGAAAATCGCAGAGGTTTTGAGCGATTTAGGACTGCCTTGCGAAAGAATAGAGCATCTCGATAACGATGCCGTAATTGACGTTGAGGTAACCAGCAATCGCGGTGACTGTTTGAGCCATATCGGCATTGCCCGTGAGCTGGCTGCTGCGACGGGCAAAGAATTAAAGCTCCCGGCGGTTAAACTGGACGAATTGGACAAAGACGTTACGAAATTTGCCGGCGTTGAGATTATCGAGCCGGATTTGTGCGGCCGATACACCGCCCGGATTATTGAGGGCGTTAAAGTTGGGCCCTCGCCCGATTGGCTCAGGAAACGGCTCGAAGCAGTCGGGCTGCGGAGCGTCAATAATGTGGTTGACGCAGCGAACTATGCGATGATGGAGACCGGTCAGCCGTCGCACGCCTTCGATTATGCCAGAATCACTGAGGGCAAAATAATAGTCAGAAAAGCCGCTGCCGGCGAACGCATTGTTAGTATCGATGGCTCGACGTGTGAGCTGGATACTAATATGCTGGTCATTGCCGATGCCCAAAAACCTGTGGCCATAGCCGGCGTTATGGGCGGACTGCATACCGAGGTGGGCGAATCTACAGCGACAGTCCTTCTGGAGGATGCGTACTTCAACCCCGTAAGCATACGTAAAACCTCCCGCAGACTTGGCCTGCCCTCGGAGGCGGCTTTTCGATTCGAACGGACCGTGGATATTGAAATGGTGGACTGGGCCTCCAAACGCACCGCACAATTGATTACTCAGGCAGCAGGCGGCAAAGTCCCTAAAGGTGTGGTGGATATTTATCCTAAAAAACCGGCTCAGAAGGAAGTAACGCTGCGGCTTTGCCGTTTGAGCAACCTGCTTGGTATTGAAATACCCTCCGAAGAAGTGGTAAGAATTTTGTCAGCGTTGAGTTTTGGGCCGCGGCACAAGGATGATTTGATAGTTTGCTCAGTGCCTTCGTGGCGAAACGACGTTTGCCGTGAGGTTGATGTAATCGAAGAAGTCGCACGTGTGTATGGCTATAGTAAAATACCGACAGAGCAGAAAATCAGAATCAAAGTGGTGCCGGTCGATGCTCGGCAGAAATCGACTGAATCGATTGGAGCGTATCTTAACAGTTGTGGTTTTTATGAAACGATTAATGTTGGTTTTGTTGACCATTCTGTTGCCGAGCTTTTTACAGGCCGGGACGCCAACGAGCATTTGGCGGTAAAAGATGTTTCCAGCAAAAGCGCAAATCTGCTTCGCCAAACCCTTATCGGCTCTTTGTTAGGGGTTCTAAAAACCAACCTTAACGCCGGGAACTTACCATGCAGGATATTTGAGATTGCCGATACTTTTGTACCCGCGGGCGGGCAGGCCGGTACTCTGCCGATTGAAAAGACTAAAGTGGCTCTGGTCTGTGATAGTAACTTGAGAGATTTACGGGGCGTGATTGAAGGCCTGGTAAAAAGTATTGATAGAGATGCCCGAACAGTTTTTGTCCCTGCGCATCTTCTCTGGGCGCAAACCGGTGCACAGGTCGTCGTAAACGGAAAGGCAATCGGTTCGGCAGGGATTGTTTCAAAGCCGGTGGAACAAAAATTTGACTTCAAAAATGCTTCGCCCGCCGCCGCGGAGCTGGAATTTGAGCAGCTTTCAGCTTTGCAGCGCGGCGCCGTAAAAGTCAAACCCATTCCAAGATTCCCGGCAATACAGCGTGACCTTTCGATTATTGTCGATGAGGGAATTCCCTGGGCCGATATTGTTGAGGCAGTGAGCAAAAAGGCCTCCGATGAGCTTGAGGATATTCGGTTTGTCGGGATATACCGTGGCAAGGGCATTCCGCCCGGCCGAAAAAGTGTTACGCTTTCAGTGCGGTTTAGGGACGAGGACGGTACACTGACCCACGAGACCGTTGACCGCCTCCAGGCTGACATTGTAGAAAGTCTGGCTGCATCCGTCGGCGCAGAACTGCGAACCGTGTGATGCGTATTGCGTTTATCAATAGTCAGTACGACTCACTTTTTTACAAATTTCCGTTGCTGGTTCTTGCTTGTCGTTTTTCTTAACTTCTCACCTACGAGCCAGAGTCCCTCAGGCCGCTTTATTATCTCTTCAACATCAAGCGGCTTAAGCCGGGCTCGCGGTTGTTTCACTGCCGCCATTGGGCATTCGCTCTTGCCTATGACTCACATTGGCGGCCCCGGTGGTGGCACGGGCAAGGGCGGTTGAAACCACCACGTGGGCCTGTTGGGTCTCTGAGGTGAATCAAGCAGCTCACGCCAGGCCTCGTCAGTAAGTCTATCGCTCATAGGATGCTTGAACTCGTAGTACGAAAGCACGGGGCCTGCCGAAAGGACAATCGAGCCGTCAGGAATGGGACACGCCACGATAATCAGGTTCACATATCCCACACCTTCCTCGACGACCAGTTCTTCGTAGGAGTACGTGTGAACATCCGCCACGAGCGTTGTCTTAACGCCTTTTTCCTCAACCCCGGTGACGGCCCCTTCGAGCGTCTTGCCGAACCCCATAATATACTCGTAGTCGTCTTCAGACAGCGTTTGATTCGTCAGTTCTTTATTGGCAATTTCAATCAATCGGGTGAGTACCTCCTCGAGGTTTACCAGACGCTCGGTCGCCTGAGCCGACAGCGCATTAAGGTCACTTAGGCCTTGCCGGGTCATTCGGGTAAGCGCCAGCAGCCGCCCATAGAATTCCGGTACCGGCTCGACATAGCCAGTCACATCGGGGGGAGGAGGAGGGCCCCCGTTGGTTGGGGTCGGCGTGTAGCTCTGTTTCGCGTAGAGGATGGTATCGTGCCTCAGTTCCGTCCACGACGCCAGGGCTGCATTGAGCTCCTTCTTCTCCCAGGCCTGCGTCCGCATAAAGTTCGGGTATCCTTCGCCGAACGCCTCTATCAGCGCCCGTAGCGAATACAGCCAACCCCAGTAGAGGTTCCGGTTCCAATCCGACAGGTCGAACGCGTCGAACTCGGCCTTGAGTTCATCAAACCGCAGCGCATAATCGACGTAGTCTGTGTCGCCCCCTTCGACCAGGATAGTCTTGGCCCGGGCCGAGCCTAAAATGGCCATAACGTCCAGCCCGCGCGGATAACAACGTCCCATGCCTGCCCCCGTCTGTCCGAGCGTGAAGGGTACGGGATCGCCGGCGCCGGTGTAGAACCCGACGCACGGAAAGACGAGGTGCTGGAACATGTACGAGTCCGGAATAAACCGCTGCCCCATAAACCGCATGCCCTTGGTCTTGTCCAGCACCTCGTCGAGCGACTCAGGCGTGATGGGTGGCGTTACGAATACATTGCCTGTGCCGCCATTAATCTTCGGCGACCGCAGCAGGGCCAACTCGACCTTCAGCGTGAAGAACTTGTCTTCATCAAGCAGGTCGGTGGCTACAAAGCTGCTGCCGAAAACCTTATTCAGCGCGCCGAGATACTCATAGGGTGTAAGGTCGTCCGCCAATCCCACATAGAAGGACGTTACAGCGTACAACCGGTCCCAAATCTGGCGTCCGCTCCGTTCACCCACCTTTACTTCCTCGATTGACGTTGCCAGCAGTACCGCCTGCATAGTCTGAATCTTCGCATCCTCAATGCTGATAAGAGCTTCGCCCATCGGCCCCCAATTCTCGGCGCCTTTCAGGAGGAATGCCATCCGTCCGTACCACATCAACGTCCTGAAATAGCGTTTGAGTTGCTCGCTTCGTGTGTAATGACCCCTCGGCACATACTGCGAGTAGTCTTCCTTATATATGAAGATGTCGCTGTTGTCGAATCCGGTATGGGCATCGATTTTGGCCAGTTCGCCTGCGACGAGGTCGGCAACAAGTTCCGGCACCTGAGCTTCCGGTTGGATTAGTTTTTTCGCCACGGTTAGATAGGCCATGTTGCGCTTTGCGGCTTCTTTGAGCCGGCCGGTATATTGTTCGTGCAGACTCAGTGCATCGTCAAGCAGCGCCGTTGTCAGGGCGTTGATGTCTGTGTAAAACTCGCGCTCTTCTATCTCTTTTAACGTTTCATCAAACTGGATGTGATAAAGGTGCAGCAGCGTATCGGCTGTAACAAACAAGGGCACATCCATCCGGTACAGGTACTCGTAAGGTTTTACGATATCATCGCGGTTAGGGTCGAACCAGCCAAAGTCGTGTTCGATGATGGCAAAACCATTTTGTTCGAGCAGCGGTGCGACGCTGCTCAGGCCGAACTTGGAATCCATATAAGCGTAATTCCCGACGGCCCCCAGGTTGAGCGGAAGAGAATAACCCGGGGCGCTC
>CAZWKM010000126.1:0-6169 GCA_964634165.1 uncultured Pirellulales bacterium
CCTTAATCGCCTGAAAAGAAAAACACGCGAAGTCAGAGTGTGAACCGATTGGTTTGCTATGGTAGGTTGAGCTAAAGGCGTGGCAGGCATCTTCAATCAGCTTTATCCCGTGTTCAGCGGCGATGGCGCTCAATTCATCGAGGTCGCAGGGGTATCCGCCCCAGTGAACGCACATAATGGCCTTTGTCCTGGGTGTGATTTTTCCGGCGACATCCTGGGGGTCAATATTTCCGGTCCAGGGGTCAATGTCAGCCCAGACAATTTTTGCTCCCATTGTTAGAATCGGTTCGTTTGTTGCTGAGCAGGTCATAGCGGTTGAGATGACTTCATCGCCGTAGCCAACGTTTGCCAGTCTAAGCGCTAACTGCAGTGCAGCGGTTCCGTTATTCAGTGCCAGGACGTTATCGTTGTCGAACCACGGCGCAAGCTGGCGCTCAAATTCCTCCACTCTCGGGCCTTCGCCTATGTAGCCGCTCAACAGAACCTTGCGCAAAGGCTCCATCACGCTTTCGGGTATAAAGACCTTGAAGAGGGGAATATTCTTTCCCTCGCCGGACAGCAGTTTTTTTACCGATTCGTCAACGCTCTGCATAGATTTGTCAGCACTCTCCATACTAATAGTCCTCCCTGATTCTACAAACCTGCCAAATTTATTCTTAGCTATCTAATGAATTATCCGTAAGTATGTTCTGAATTATCTCCAGAGACAAAATTTTGTCAATAATTCGATTGCATTTTTTTATTGTCCTTTTCTGCAGAGGAAATTCCTGAGGGTTTACAGCCTGGGTAGCATGGGCAAGATGTATGATATATTTGCCCATTATCGAGGCTGGCAGCTCAATGGTGTTGTAGCCGCGCTCAAGGAGTTCAAAATAGAGCTTTTGGCCTGTTGTCAGGCCCTTGTCTCTACCCATCAAAAATGACAGGTTCTCCCGGCGTACGACATCCGTTCGATAAATACAACATATTGTCCGATTGTGATAGCGGAATCTGCTGATGGAGCCCGGGTTTTTAAGGATTTTGCGCTTGAAGGATTTAAAATCAGTTGCTTTCTTGAGGAGGATTTGCCATTTCGGCGTCAATTCGATTTTGTCGGAACCAACACAGGCAATATTTTCGTCATTTCTGAAATAGCTAATCAGCTCGGTGAGCCAGTTGTCCTTCTGGACAAAGGTATCCGAGTGCATAGAGATGTAAAATTCAGTATTGCAGCTCTGAAGACCAAGGTCCAGTGCTGCACCTTCATCATAACTGCCGCGGGGTACGCCGGGCTCATGACGACGTTCAATTAAACGTATCCAGCTTAAGCGTTTGAGATACTCCAGAGATTCATCCCGCGAGTCGTTGTCGACAACGATGACCTCATATGGATACCTCGTGAACTTGCGGATGCTGCGCAGGCAGAGCCGTGTGAAATCAAGGGTTTTGTAATTTGTAACGCATATCGTTGCTTTTACCACATCCGCCATTGATGGGACTTACCTTCCGCTCTTTTATCGGTTTGAGTACATAGAATCGTAATATTTCTGGTATTCGCCGGAGACGACGTTGGCCAGCCATTTTTGACTCTGCAGGTACCAGTCTATTGTCCTGTTAATGCCTTGCTCAAAGCTGACCGAGGGTCGCCAATTCAGGTCCTTGATTATTTTGCTTGCGTCAATGGCGTATCGCCTATCGTGTCCAGGCCTATCGGTAACATGCTTAATCAGCGATTTTGGTTTGCCCAGGCGCTCAAGTATCAGGTCAATGACTTCCAAATTTGTCTTTTCATTGCAGCCGCCGATGTTATAAACCTCTCCGGGCGGTGCCTCAGTCAAGACCTTCCATATAGCTGTGCAATGGTCGTACACATACAGCCAATCCCGCACATATAAGCCGTCACCATAAACAGGTAATTCTTTATCACTGAGGGCATTGTTAATCATCAGCGGGATTAATTTTTCCGGGAGCTGGTATGGGCCGTAGTTGTTTGAACACCTGGTGATGTTGTATTTTACACCCCAGGTATGGCCGAAAGCTTTTACGAGGTGGTCTGCTGCGGCTTTACTGGACGAATACGGCGAATTCGGACTCAGGGGTGTTTGTTCGGTGAATTTGCCCTCCGGACCGAGCGAACCATATACTTCATCTGTCGAAACTTGAATAAACCGCTCCAATTTTTTATCGCGGGCGGCTTCGAGCAGGGTCAATGTGCCGGTAACATTGGTTTGGATGAAGACCTTCGGCCCGGTGATTGAACGGTCCACGTGGCTTTCGGCAGCGAAATTAATAATCGTATCTACCTGGTACTGCTCGATGATTTTTTCTATCAGGGCCCCATCGCAAATGTCGCCTTTGATAAATTTGTGGCTGGGGTGGTTTTCAAAGCCGGCGAGGTTTTCGAGATTGCCGGCATAAGTAAGCTTGTCAAGATTAACTACGAAGCAATCCTTGTACTCTGAAAGCACCATTCGCACAAAGTTGCTTCCTATGAATCCTGCACCACCTGTAACCAAAATCCTTCTCATAGCTGCCAAGACTTTTCATTTGTCATTCTGAGCGAAGCATTAGCGTAACGAAGAATTTCTCTTTTCGCAAGCCGTATTCTTCGGCTTCGCATCAGAATGGCAATCAGGTCATTTAATTGTTAATTGCCTCAAAAAACGTTCTAACGGCCCCTGCCAGGGCTCGATTGGCCCATCGAGCAAAGCTTTAATCTTGCTGCAATCGAAACGGCTGTTTAAGGGCCTTACAGCAGCACTGACATAATCGCTGGTTTTGCAGCTACTTAATTCGACCGACACATTGAGCTTATCAAGAATGAATTTTGCCATTTCAAAACGGCTAACATAGCCGGCACTTGCAAAATGAAATAAGCCATCGGGTTTTTTCTGCAACAACTTGCAAATCACTTTAGCCGCTTCCGTTGTAGCAGTTGGTGAACCTACCTGGTCATCAACGACCTTTAGTTGTTTGTCAGTCTCTGTTTTTTTTAGGAGTTTGGTTATGAAATCATTGCCGTGCAAACCATAGGTCCATTCGAGACGCATTATACAATGGTTGCAGCCACTTTCAACTAAAAGCTGCTCGCCGGCGAGTTTACTTCTGCCATAAGCATTTATCGGGTTTGGCGTGTCGGTCTCAAGGTAGGGTCTGTCGGATTCGCCGTCAAAGACAAAATCGGTACTGATGTGCAAGACCCATATATTGGCTTGTCTTGCAAGAACACCCAGACGCCCTACCGCCGTCCCGTTGATCTGGTATGCCAGATTGGCTTCGCTCTCGGCCTTTTCGACATTTGTATAAGCAGCACAGTTGATTACCGCTTTAGCATCCCTGATTGCTTTACCGAGATGCTGCTCGTTGGTGATATCAAACTCCGGCAGGTCGAATACCTCAAAGTTAATACCCTGCTTTGTACATTCATGTGCCAAATCCGTGCCGAGCATACCCTTGCCGCCGAGGATTGCAACTGTGTCTTCAGCCATCTCTGCGAGTCCAGTCATAGGGGATATGATTATCGTGCGGATGGGTGCGGAACTCATCGGGGCCTGTATAGTTGTACATTTCTGAAACGATATTTACTATGTAGGCCTCGGTCTGACCGACACACATCCAGCCGTGCTGCACGCCCGGCGGTATCCTAACCAGGCCGGGGCAGTGTTCGCCGAGGTAAAGCTCATTGACGGTCCCGTGCGTAGGCGAATCTTTACGTTCGTCATACAGCGCTATTTTTACCATCCCTTTGATGACGTAAAAGTGGTCGGTTTGTTTTTTGTGATAATGCCAGGCTTTGACGACGCCGGGGTAGGTTGTGGTGAAATAGACCTGGCCGAATTTTTCAAACCAGGGGTCGTCGGCCCGCATCATCTCTCCGAGCCGACCCCGCTCGTCAGAGATGACCTTTGCACGGCGAGCAGCAACACCATCGATGAGCTTGCCCGAGCTGCGTATAATCAGCCCTTCATCCGAGGAAACTATCTTTAACGGCACTATGTTTTTTGTCATTGCGGTGGCTCCTTTGTAACCAGCTCGTTGACTCTACTAAAGGATTCAAACGTCCCTGCATCACTCCACCAGCCCTCGAGAATGTCGAAAGCAAGCTCGCCCTTCTCTAAGTAAGCATTATTCACATCGGTAATCTCAAGCTCGCCACGAGCTGATGGCTTGAGTGTTCGTATAACATCAAAAACTGAGGCGTCATAAAAATAGATGCCGGTTATGGCATAATCCGACCTGGGACTTTGGGGTTTTTCCTCTATTTTTATAACGCGATCATCGGATATCTCCGCAACACCGAAACGCTGAGGGTCTTTGACCTGTTTTAGAAGAACCCTTGCACCTTTTGCCTGCGCCTTGAAACGGTCGATATATTTTTTCAGGCCCGCCTTGAAGATATTATCGCCGAGAATGACAGTTAGCGGGTTTCCATAGGAAAAGTCTTCAGCAAGAGCCAATGCCTGTGCGATACCGCCGGCCTCATCCTGGACTTTGTAAGTAAACCGGCACCCGAACGCTTTTCCGGAGCCCAGCAGGTTTACAACATCGCCCATATGTTCAACTCCGGTTACTATCAGGATTTCCTCAATACCTGCCGAGACAAGTTTCTCAATCGGGTAATAAATCATAGGTTTGTGCCCGATAGGCAGCAAATGTTTGTTTGTTACCTTTGTCAAAGGCATCAGACGTGAGCCGGTCCCCCCCGCCAGTACGACACCTTTTATACTCACAATAACTCCTTTCCAAAGCGAACAGAGGCGATGAAATTTTTGAACTCGTTCAAACAACAGTCAGTAAAGTCAAAACTGCTTTAGGAATCGCAGGTCATTTTCAAAAAGGAGGCGAATATCGGTAATGCCGTATTTTCGCATAGCAAGCCGCTCTACCCCGAATCCGAACGCCCAGCCGGTATATTTTTCGTTGTCTATTCCAACGGCGTCGAAAACACTTGGGTCAACCATACCACAGCCGCCCATCTCTACCCAGTTTTCTTTACCGGTCTTATCAGCGAGGAGCAAATCAACTTCGGCGCTGGGCTCGGTAAATGGGAAAAAGCTCGGCCGAAATCGCCATTCCGTATCGGGGCTAAAGAAGGCGTGGATAAATTGGGCGATGGTGGTTTTCATATCCACCATACTAACACCCTCGTCAACAACCAGTGCCTCAAGCTGATGAAACATATACATATGTGTTGCATCAACGGTGTCCGGCCGATAGACCCGCCCCGGTGCAACAATTCGAATGGGTGGTTCGGTGTGTTCCATAATGCGGATCTGAACCGGAGACGTATGGCTGCGCAAAAGGACGTTATCGTCGATGTAAAAGCAATCAAAGGGGTCCCTTGCAGGGTGGTCTGGGCCGATATTGAGCGCGACGAAATTGTGCCATTCGTCTTCAACTTCAGGTCCATAGGCCACAGCGAAGCCCATTCGGCCGAATATCTCGAGCAGCTCATTTAAGGTTTGGGTAATAACATGGGTTTTGCCGATGTTAACAGGTATGCCCGGCAGAGTAACGTCTATCAACTCGGGTGTTTGCTCCTGCGATTGCAATAAAGTGTTTTTTAGCTGCTCAAATGCTTTGGTAACCTCTTTTTTAATTTTGTTTGCGAGCTGGCCTGCGCGGGGCTTTTGTTCAAGTGTCAACTGGCCTATTTGGCCAAGCATTTGGGTAATCTGTCCTTTTCGACCTAAGTATTTTATGCGGAAATCTTCCAGAGCTGCCGCATCGGTAACTTTTTTTAGGGCCGCAAGGGCATCTTTGCCTATTTTTTCAAATTGCTCAAGCATTGAAACTCCGCTTTTTTGCTTACCAGAGCATTTTTGGTTTTTACTCAGGCGATTGCAGCTCCGGCAGCGGCAACGATAGCATCGAAACCCTTTGGGTCGGCAATAGCGATTTCGCTCAGGACTTTTCGGTTCAGTTGAATGTTAGCTTTTTTGCAGCCGTTGATGAACTGGCTGTATCTTATGCCCCGCTGCCGGCAGGCTGCGCTCAAGCGTATAATCCACAGACCTCTGAAATCCCGCTTTCGGCGTTTACGGTCAATGCGGGCATTTACCGCTGCCCGTACGATAGCTTCTTTGGCCTGGCGATACAGCCGACCTCTTGAGCCCCGATAACCTTTTACCGCTTTGAGGATTCGTTTCTTTGCCTGGTGTCTTGCGGCACCTTTTCTAACTCTTGGCAT
>CAZWKM010000127.1:0-6167 GCA_964634165.1 uncultured Pirellulales bacterium
GGTTAGCTTTCCCAAACCCAGCGAATAGGAGAAGAGAGCGTTAATATCATTTATCCTTATCACGGCCCCGCTGCTTCGTTTTTGCAAAGCAAAACAACAGGGCCGTGGTTGTTTTCCGCTGGGCTTGTCAACTTCGCTTTAAGTTAATAACTTTGTATTATTTTTAGTTATCAAGCCCAGCTTGGGGGGAGAAAACTCCTCGTGAGCGTTTATACTTATCACGGCAAAGCTAAGCCGTGCTTGCTCTCAACTGCGTTCAGCAATGGGGCTGTGTCCCGTCATTGGGGCCAGCTACTCTGTAATTTTTTCGTAGTGGCTCTTTTTTGCTTCAGCGGGGGCTATTGCCTTTATGGAGAGAATTCCTTTGAGTCCCAGGACATTGGCGACTGTTTGGCGGAAGAGCTCATCGCTGGTGTCATCGGTCAAGACCGCGGAGACGCCAAGACTTCGAGCGGCGATTTCCTGTGCTCGGTCGCCTGCCCTTACGAAAGCTATGGTTGGAATCTCGGGCTTTACGGCTCTGAGTTTCTTTAAGAACCGGCCGTCCTCCATATCATCCAGGTCCCACTTGCTGATAACGCTGTCAACCTTTTCATTTTTTAAAGAGCGAGCAGCCTCGGTTCCAGACTGCATTGTTATTAATCGAATCGGTAGTTCTCGCAAAACTTCGTTTTTACCATTGCCGTTAAGGCCGACCGTTAATACCGTTGCTTGTACAAGAACAATCATTCCATTTCCGAAACTTATCTATCTCTTATCCGTTACGCCTGCACCTCCAGTTGTTTTGCTCTGTAGCATTGAATGAATAAGCGAAGCGTGTGCCAGAGTTTTGTTTGACGGCAAAAATTTTTTAAGTGCTTGTTTTAAGGGCAGTTACGTATTGTGAATTTTTTGTTGGTTTTTGGAGCACTCGTGAAGAAAAAGGCCATTATGGTCGCTAAGGGACGGCAATTATTGCGGCAAGTTTTTATGCTCGGGTATGTTAGGAAACAATCGACCAGTTTGGTCGGGGGTGACCAAATTGGTCGGTGGTAATTAACCCATAAGATTCGAGCTTGAAAAACAGGCTTTTTACATTTTGATATGGCCTTACCATCTGTTATAATATCTATTGCACTTGCTTGAATAAGAGGCCGTTTCCGAGTGAAAACCTCCCTGTTTTCACAGACGTCGGGAACCTTCGCATCGTGCTTCGGTTTCTATCGGAGGATATGCGCAAAAATTAACCCAGTAGAGGCAAACCGAAATGAGCGGGAGGGCAAATCTGAAAATCTGCTGGTGCCGGGCGACGCCACTTTTTCTGGTGATGGTCTCATTGGTGTGTGGCCAGACGATTAAGCCATCGCCGTTCTGGAAAAACGAGATAGTACATCCCAACGAGCCTTTTCGCGTAGTGGGGACCTCTGCGAGCAACCCGGACTGGGTGAAGTTCACCATCCTTCTGGAACCCTATGACCCCAATACGGTCTATTTTCAGGACAGCCAGGCGTACACCTTCCACTACCATTTCGCCACTGAGGTGCTCGACCCGTTCATCGGGATGAGCCCGAGCGAATACGACCAGGTCACGCTTTATGAGGAGGGTCAGCGTGCCATCCTCGGCGCGGTCATAATGCCACATACGGGCGGCTATCCTTCGCCGCCAGCCTTTCCTGAGTACGGCATCCAATTTGTTCGCCAGGACCCCTACTCCAGAGAGGAAATTGCAGGTCTGTTCAATGTGGTCAAGGCAAACATCATCACTGACCCCGGAATGCAAGCATTCTACTTTCCCAGCTATGAACAACTCGCAACGGCAGAAGCAAATCGCGATTGGTTTGACTCGCAGGGTATCCCGATTAGCTCTACTGGGCGATGGGCAGAGGGCAACGCCTTGTACTCCGAAGGATGGGCCTTAGGCAAGTTGAAATTCTTCGGCGGTAATGAGATTGAAGCCGCCTACCTCGCCGGCGACCTGCTGCCGGGTGATATCCTTTTGACGGACGGTGTTCCCGCCGAGATTCCCTTTGTTGCCGGTATTATTTCGCTGTTGCCGTCCACGCCGAATTCTCACGTGGCTATACTGGCAAAGACTTATGGGGTTCCGTTTGTGCACCTGGCGCTGGCCGAGGATGCAAACCGCGCCCAGCAGCTCGTCGGCCGTACCGTCCTTCTATGCGTGGATGACGACGCCGGAGTCTCTGATGTGGGTCTGCGGGACGTTGAGGACCTTTTGACGGAGGAGGAGATGGAGGCAATCCTGGCACTGAAGACGCCGCCGCCTCTGGACATTTCGCCGATAGTGTCCTACGGCGCCTATAGCGCGGCTGCAGATGGCCTGGTCCCTGCGGACATTCAATACTTCGGCGGCAAGGCGGCGAACTTTGGAATCCTGCGGACTGCCATTGCAGACAACTCGCCGGTTGCGGTCGCATTCTCGTTCGATTTGTGGAACGAGTTTCTTGACCAGAAAATTGGCGGCGGCAACACACTGCGGGAAGAAATCTCAGAGCGTCTATCAGGCTACAGCTATCCACCATCCGATATGGCGGCGCTGTCGGCAGAACTCGAAGCCATTCGCGAAGACCTGTTCAAGGACACCAATGTTACCAGCTTCACACAGCAGCTTCGGGCCGCCGTCATCGGCACTCTGCAGGACCCAAGTTACGGGTTCCACCTTAACAAGAAAATCCGCTTTAGAAGCTCGACCAACGTCGAAGACAGCAATCAGTTCACCGGCGCCGGCTTATACGACAGCTTCAGCGGTTGCCTTGCTGACGATCTGGACGGTGATAGCGTCGGGCCGTGCATCTGCGACCCGGATGAGGACAACGAGCGGGGTGTGTTCAGGGCCATCCGCAAGGTCTTCGCCAGCTTTTACAACGACAATGCCTTTCTTGAAAGGCTGCACCACGATGTGAACGAAGCTGATGTGGGAATGGCTTTATTAGTGCACCACTCCTTTCCGGACAAGTATGAGCTGGCCAACGGAGTGGCCACCCTGGAGAAAGAAGAATCAGATCCGAATAGATACATCGTGCTTGTGACCCAGGACGGTGCAACCTCTGTCGCCAATCCTGCGGATGGTTCCATCCCTGAGGAAGTCAGCGTTGTTTATGTCTCTTCCTCCCAGATATACCCGACGTTAGACCGTGCCTCGAATCTCGTAATGCTTGGTGCGACGGTGATGGACTGGCAGGATGACTACAACGATTTGTCGCGATTGCTTGTTGCGGCGGCTGATGAGTTTGAGCAGGTGACGGGCAAAACCACCTACATCCTCGACTTTGAGTACAAGAAGCTGTCGCCGGGCGGGGCTGCGATACCGGCAGGCGGACTGGTCGTCAAACAGATTCGCCAGATTCCCTCAACCGGGGACATACCGACCGCAACCACCCCATTCCTGATTAACGAACCCGTAGAGTACAGCACCTTCCAGTACGAGATGTTTGATGTCTTTGCTCTTCATCGCCTCAAGTCACGATGGAGACTTGAAACGAAAAACATGTGGCTCACACCGGAAAACCTCGAGGAGAGTTTCTATGCCGATGCCTATATTGAGTACGCAGCCGATGGTCGCATACGAACTCTCGGGGCAAAGCTGCCCCTTTTGCCATTCGCCTTCCACTCGTTTGACGGGGAGGATGCGGTTGATGGCTGGACGCTTCATCATTTGGCGAACCCGAGGGTATATTCATTGTATACGTACAACGTGCCCACACAGGTTTCGCCGACAGAGAGTCCTGTGTTGACACTCCATGACTTTTATGATTGGAATCCGTACCTACATAGTGAGTATACCAAGGCAGTACCTTCAGAAGATGGGACTACGACGACGGACCAGATCCGCTTATGGAAACAGGTAATATGGGGGTGGCTTATTTTGCAGGAACGCACATTCTATGGACCAGGCGACATTTCGATTTCAACTTCTTATTACATAGAGGGCGTCATGGCTGGTACTGGTGTTCTCTCGCATTTTGTTGAGACAGTTATCGATGGTTACACTGCTGAGCCTATCGTTCTTCACGGCTACTACTCGCAAACCTACGGCCCAGAACACCATAATTGGTGCGAGGATTTCCTATTCGAACCTCAGCTTGAACCCGGTATGTCTCAAAATATACTCGACGAATTGCAAGCTCAGGATATTCGGCTGATTCATGTCTTTGATGATTGCATTGAGACGACAATTAACACATATGGCTTCGAGGACAAGCCGTTCGTTGTTGGCGACCTTGACGATGACGACGATGTGGACCTAACGGACTTTGCACACTTTGCCCCACGCTGGCTGGATGCCGTCTGCGATGCGTGCGGGGGGGCCGACCTTACCGGCGACGGGCAAGTGGTGCTGGACGATTTGTGGGAATTTGCCGACAATTGGCTGGTCCGTCTGGGGACGGATTGAATAGCTTTATCGCAAATCTAATTTCGAAGACTAATGGTGTGCAGAAGAAGTCTCTAAAGGGACTAACTGTCGGCGTTTTTCTTTATCTGTGAGAGAGGGATGTTTAACTTATCGATGAGGCGGTTTAGACGGCGACGTTCGACGCCGAGGATTCTTGCAGCAGCGAGCTTGCGGCCTTTGGTGAATTCAAGGGTCTGTGTAATAATCTTGCGCTTTACTTCGTCAAGTGTGGGTAATTCATTTTTTGGATAAGAGGGAGAATCAACTATTATAATTTCGAAAGGCAGTGCAGCAGGCTGAATCTGGCGGCCTGGGGTTAAGATGTAGGCCCGTTCCATAGCATTTGCAAGCTCGCGGACATTGCCGGGCCAGGCGTAATTGATAAGAAGGTTTTTGGCGGTGGGGCTGAGAACCTTTGGCGGTTCGCCGTAGAAGGCTGCCTGGTTTGTCAGGAAGTATTCGGCCAGAGGTAGAATATCTGCTTTGCGCCGGCGAAGCGGTGGGATTTCGAGATTAACCACGTTGAGCCGGTAGTACAGGTCGGCGCGAAAAGTTCCTTCTTCGACCATTTCGTGGAGGTTACGGCTGGTGGCAGAGACGACGCGGACATCAATGGGATGGGGTTTTGTTGAGCCGAGAGGTGTTACCGAGCTTTCCTGGAGGACCCGGAGCAATTTGGCCTGCAATTCAACGGGTATTTCGCTTACTTCATCGAGAAAGATTGTGCCGCCATCTGCGGCCCTGAAGAAGCCGAGGGTATTGTCAATAGCACCGGTAAAAGCCCCCCTGACGTGGCCGAACAGTTGACTTTCAAACAACTGGCCGGTTAAGGTGGCGCAATCAACAGGGACAAAAACCCTGTCGGCCCGGTCGCCGGCATAATGGATTCGGCGGGCGACCATTTCTTTTCCCACGCCGGTTTCGCCGGTTATTATTACGGGGGACTTTCGTGCAGCGATGACTTTGACTGTCTCGAGAATCGAAGTAAGCGCAGGAGATTGGACAACAAACTCATCCTGAACCCTTCGACTCCTGTTGAATGCGGAGGACCATAAGCGCTTGTTTGTCAAAGGCTTACTTAAATCACCCGCAATCCTTTGCGTTGAGTCGCTGTTGTTGTTTTGTGCCATAGGGCTCACAAAACCTTTTTTGCCCCCGCCGTTTTGCTTCGCAAATTGAGGCAGCGGGGGGAAAATCACCCTTACCGTTTCGTTAGTGGGATAGCCCGCAGTATAACAACCGGAGCGTTTTCACCCACTCCTCTTAAAAAGAGATTAACGTATTAGAAATAAAAAGTCAATAGAAATTATAGGACGTTGGCGGATTTTTCGTAATTTACCGCGGTAAAAAGCCGGAGCACCGATTGAAAAGGGCCGGAACGTGTGGGGATGACAGGCGTAAAAAAGCTGTAAGTGCTTGATGTGTATTGTGTTATGGCCTTTGATGCGGATACGCACGCTTCTGACGGACGTAGAGAAGCTCAACTTTAATTTTCGATTTCCAAACCTCAATAGTCAAATGGAAATCGAAAATCGACAATTATTTTTGCCCCCCGGCTTAAACATATTAGACCTTATACTCGCCTTGACATAGGCAAATCCCCGATTATTGTAGGCCATAGCTAACCTTGGGTTCATCTCAAAGGCCCTGTCGTAATCTGAAATGGCCGGGTTATACGATGATGTGTGAAGGTATAGATACCATTAACCGCGATTTAGAAATAATACCTTACCCTCAATCCTATCCAGAAATCGTTCAGCTTTTCTCCGTATTCAGT
>CAZWKM010000128.1:0-2412 GCA_964634165.1 uncultured Pirellulales bacterium
ACTCGATAATAATAGTAAATATAAAATAGTGAATAGTAAATAGAAAATTGAAAATGGTTCTAATTCTCGGCGTTACCGCATCCGGCAAAGGGCGATTGGCCTTTAGTCTGGCCGAAAGCTTAGGCGCTGAAATCATCAGCATCGACTCAATGAAGGTCTATAGGCGGATGGACATCGGCACGGCCAAGCCGCCCAAAGAGGTCCGCGTGCAGCTTCAATATCATTTAATTGACGTGGTCGAGCCGAGCGAATCCTTCAGCGTCGGCACTTTTCTCGACTTAGCTTACGAGGCAATTGAGAAGATAAAGCGCTGTGATAAGCCCATAATCGCGGTTGGCGGAACGGCTCTGTATATAAAGGCCCTGCTCTACGGCCTCTTTGAGGGCCCCGGAACCAACGAGCAGATACGCGCTGAATTGCGACTACGAGCAGAAGCCGAAGGGCTGGAACAGCTCCACCGCGAATTAGCGAGAATCGATTCGACAGCGGCCGAGCGTATCAGCCGCAACGATGCTAAACGTATAATCCGCGCCCTGGAGGTTTATAAACTTACCGGCAAACCGATATCAAGTCTCCAGAAGCAATGGGATACGATAGACGAGGGACGAGGGACGATAGACGATATACGATGTACGAAGCAGGACTGGACAATAATCGGCCTGCGAAGGGAAAAAGGCGACGACAACAGCCGTATAAACAAAAGGACAAAAAAAATGATTGCCGCCGGGCTTGTCGATGAGGTCAAATCCCTGCTGGCCGAGGACAAACCTTTAAGCAGGCAGGCCCGATGTGCGATTGGCTATGCGGAGATAATCGAACATCTAAACGGGAAAATGAGTTTGGAAGACGCAACCGAACTGATAAAGAAGAACACCCGCCGATTGGCCAAGAACCAGAGGACCTGGTTCAGGACCTTCCAAAATGTTAACTGGCTCGACATCGAGGCCGAAGAGCCGGCCGAGAAAATCTTTAGCCGCACAAAAACATTGCTGCGTATCTCATAAAGGGTGAAGAGACACGTTGGATTCTAAGGCGTAAACGTAAACTCTCTCAAGCAGGTCGGGCGGCGGCGGTTTCCGAGTGAAAACGTCCCTGTTTTCACAGACGTCGGGAACCTTCGCATCCTGCTTCGGTTTCCGAGATGAATACGTCGAAAGTTGGGCCGAACTGCCGGAAGTACAATAGAGAATAAGACCGTTTGAAAACAAGCAGGGGTAACATCAGGACAGTGCCGATATAGGGTATCGCGAGAATGCAGGCGGCGCAGCAGCAGGTTATACACATTGCCGCAAGGACAATTGCGCCGATAGCAAATCCTATGACAATCTGGAAAAGTATGTAAAGGGTAAACCTGCCCTTGTTGCTTTTGAGCAGTGTCCAAAACTCGCGCCAGGCGGCGGTGCAGGTAGAGGCGCGGAGGTACATAATCGGCACGACGAAGTCCATTGTGAATTTCATAAGCAGTGCGAAGGCGATTACTATGGGTACAAGAATAAGAAGCGAAACCAATATTATGGTTACTATTGCGAGCGCGCCTATCTGCGCGTGGGTCCCGGCGGCGATGATAGCGGCAAAAACTATCACGCCGATGAATAGTGCAAAGAAAACGAAAGATATGATTCCTACCACGATTCGGAAGAGAAAGAGACTGTTGCCCTGGTGTCGGTATTTGTGCCAGGGGACTTTGACTTCGGCTTTGTTCAGGGCGACGCAGTGAAGGAACATAAATCTACCGCGGCTGCTAAACCAGGTAATAAGAACACCTATTGCTATTATTAACACAGCGACCGCTATGACTGCGGGAATAATCCAGTGTAAGTTGTCGAGGACGAACTCTTTTGCATGACCGAAGGCTTCCTGGACATCAGGAGTCCCACCTCCTCTGCCGCCTCCGGGTCCGCCTCCGGGTCCGCCTCCCCCACCTCCTTGACCGAGGAATGCCAGCCAGGCGCAGAAGCCGATGACGAACCATTTGCCGATGTCGAAGGGTTTGAAAAGGATTGTGTTTACCCTTTGGAAGGCGGGGCTGATGGGGTCGATTACACTTATACGGGGTTCCTGCGGTGTCATAAGATAAGTCCTCCGAGATAGGCAAGCCAGTTAACGAAAACCGCTATCAAGACTGTTACGGCAAAAAGTGAATTTATTTTCATTATTTTTCTGTTCATTCTTTTGGGGTGAATGATTAACCCATATATTCTATATGGAAGCTGGAAACAAATCAAGGCAAAAATCGCCGGGCCGAGGAGATGAAAGTTTATGGCCTGTTGGAAATTGGCGTGTGCGAGTGAGCAGACAGAGCGTGTCAGGCCGCAGAGGGCGCATTTTATACCGACGGTGTGATATAAGAAGCAGTGCAGAGGCCATTTGAATCCGAACAGATGGAGCTCGGCCTCATTGACCCGGAAGAGC
>CAZWKM010000128.1:2512-6112 GCA_964634165.1 uncultured Pirellulales bacterium
CAGAGGCCATTTGAATCCGAACAGATGGAGCTCGGCCTCATTGACCCGGAAGAGCGATGAGGCAGTCAGGATGACGACGCAGAGGACAAGTATTATTATATGATGCACCGCTCGCTGCTTGTTGCTCGTGATTTGATTCACTATTCACCAGCCAAGATTCACGATTGTGGCTTTTGTTCTTGCTGTTTGAGCTTACGCAGTTTCTTTTGAACCGGCCAGTCGGCGAAGGCGAGGAAAAAGGCCAGAATTATATCCGCTATCGGTACGAGCATTAACAAGCCGAGTGCCCAACTGTAGCCTGCCTTGGAGGATATCTTGCAGAAGATTAATACCTTTATGGCAGCGCATATCAGGACAAACAAAGCTATGAACATGGCGAAAAATACCATGAACACGGGGGCCACATCTGGATGGCCATGTCCGAGTTGGAAAGCAGGTTCCATATTTTCCCCTTTCAAATGGTTTAAAAATAGGTTAATCAGCAGCGTTTCTGCGAATACTAAGTGCGTAGTATAGCGAATAGGTATTCGTTTACAAGGGGAATTTGGTTGCAAATTTTGGCGGGTGTCAATGTTACTATACAGCAAATCTCTATGTTATCCGCCTCCTCGTGAAACCAAGTCGGGTTAATTCGCCTTTTTGTTTTTTTGTGAGCGTTTCTTTTTCCTCCTGGTTCTTGGCGCATCGGGGGCGTTGGTCTCAGGCAGCCATTTTGCGAGCCGCTTCTTGACGCCGGCATACTTGGGGTCGTCAGCGAGATTGTTCCACTCCAGTTCGTCTCTGTCGTGGTCGTATAGTTCTTCGGTGCCATCGCTGTAACGGATGTATCGGAAGCGTTCGGAACGCAGCGAATGATTGTTGCGTCCATACGTTGTCAAGGCCGGGCGGTCCCATTTCGCTTTTGGGTCCTTCAATAGCGGCAGGAGGGTTTTACCTTCAAGGCCTTTCTTCGGCGCCAGGCCACATACGTCTATCAGCGTCGGGTAGATGTCGATGAAGCTCACGGGGCGGGGACACCTCTGGTCCGGCCTGGTTATTCCCGGCGCAATTATCATAAGCGGGGCGTGTGTTGCCTCTTCCCATAGCGCGAATTTACGCCAATGCAGTTTTTCGCCGAGGTGCCAGCCGTGGTCGCCCCAGAGTATGATGACGGTGTTGTCCGCATAGGGACTTTTATCCAAGGCATCGATTACGCGGCCGACGCAGCCATCGACAAAGCTGATAGACGCGAGGTAGCCCTGCACGGCCTTTCGCCACTGTTTGTACTCGGTAACCTTTTTATGGTCCCCTTCGGGCTTTGCCATCCGTCTGCCGAGCGGGGGGACATCGTCAAGGTCGTTTTCGTTGACATTCGGCAAGGTTATCTTCTCCGGCGGATACATATCGAAATATTTCTGTGGTACGTACCAGGGCAGATGGGGTCGGAAGAAGCCGCAGCCGAGGAAGAATGGGTTGTCGTGTTCTTTTCGCAGTTCGCTTATAGCCCAGTTTGCGACTTTCCAGTCGCCCATTTCCTTGTCGGGGACGTCCACCGGCCCCCAGTCAAAATGTGCGGTTTTAGGGATGCCGTTTAGCGGCCGGTTCGGAGGCATCGGGTCGTCAGGCTTGTTCTTTTTCTGGGACGGGAAATACTCGTGCCACGAGGGTGGGTCGGGGAAGCTGCCGTGGTAGATTTTGCCGCCGCCAACGACGCGGTAGCCGTTGGCCATAAAGTGCTGGGGCAGGGTGGCGGCATCGGCGAGTACCGGCGACTTTCGCCAGGGCTGAGGATTGAGGTAAACGCCGGAGGTCGATGGCAGAATTCCCGTCATAAGACTGGCTCGCGAAGGATTGCAGGCCGGGGCTGAACAATGGGCATTTGTGAAAAGCACCCCTCTATGCGCAAGCTTATCAAGGTTCGGCGTCTTTACGTCGGGATGGCCACCCAGGCAGCCGACCCAATCATTCAGGTCATCTATGGCAATGAACAGCACGTTCGGCTGTTTGGTCTGCTTTGATACCAGACGTTGAGAAGCACTCGTACATCCCGGCAGCGCAAGCGCTGCTGCGCTCGCCGCCGTTAGCTTTAGAAAGTCCCGCCGATTCATAAAAGCTGATATTTGATTCATTTGTCATCCTCGCTTCAAATTTGCGTTGAAAGTTGCTTAATTTCAAACCTTATCTTTTGTCTGACTTGATTGTAGGAGGTTTTTCCAGCGGTTGATGTGGCCGTATTCGTCGGCCTGGTCCTTTTCAATTATTCTGCGCGAATCTTCGTCCCAGTCTATTGAGTTCAGAAGCTCATCATAGTGATGGACGGCTTTTGTCTCGACCCAGATGCCGGTTTTAAGAATTGCCTTTGTGCCGAGCAGTCGCGAGCCGAAGCCGAATACAAAGCCGACGAGCCAAAATGCCCATCTGAGTATGTTAGGTCTGAAACCGTATTCGAGAAGCTTGACCTGAAAGTCCTGGTAGTGTGTCATCTCGTTGCACATAGCAGCGATTAACTGGCGATTGAGTTCACTGGGTTCTTTGGTAATCTGAAACTTATAGATATTGGCTGCCATCAGTTCGAGAGTGTGTAAAGTGAGCAGGCCCTTTCTGATGGCTTTTAATCTCGATGGAGATATCTCCCGGCCTCTGAGCTTGACATCTTCATTTTGCATCTGCGGCCGGATTATAGAAATGTCATAATCGCTATTTTGTTGTTCCTGTTGGTTAGTGGTTTTCATTTTCTTAAATGCCTCTCTTGCCGGCAAGATTTAGGTTTGTGTTATTAGTCGCAATTATGCAGCAGATGTGTAGGTTTGTCAAATGAATAAGTTTTTCGTTTGCAGCCAAACGGCGAAAAGACTTGCGAAAACGGGGGATTAGAAATTGATTATTGTCTATTGACTATTGAATATTTTGAGATTGCTTCGTCGCTTCGCTCCTCGCAATGACAAGGGGAGATAATGTTCGTAATGACAGAATTGGGATTTTGGCAGATTTGTGAAAATGCTTGCAGGAATGAGGATTTGGGGGTATCCTAAACGGTTCGTTTTGTTGGCAAAATTGTATTGTAAAGGTTTGATTACGGGAAATTCTCAATGGGTGCATCTGTAAAAAATCCAGGTCTGTCCGAGCTTGATGAGCTTTGTGTCCAAACGATTCGGTTTCTGTCGGTGGAAGCTGTGCAGAAGGCGAAATCGGGGCATCCGGGTATGCCGATGGGGATGGCGCCGGCGGCGTACGTGCTCTGGACCAAACATATAAAGTATAACCCTGCCAATCCAAGATGGCACAACAGGGACCGTTTTGTTCTTTCGGCCGGGCACGGCAGTACGCTGCTGTATTCGCTGCTGTATTTGACCGGTTATGATTTGAGTCTGGAAGAATTGAAGAACTTTCGGCAGTGGGGCAGCAAGACGCCGGGACATCCGGAATACGACCCGGAGCGCGGCGTTGAAGTTACGACCGGGCCTTTAGGGCAGGGGATTTCCAATGCGGTTGGGATGGCAATAGCCGAGAAGTATCTGGCCGGCTATTTCAATCGGGACGGTTTTGGCATCATCGATTATAAAGTCTATGTCATTGCCAGCGATGGTGATTTAGAAGAAGGCGTTGCCTCGGAGGCCAGCT
>CAZWKM010000129.1:0-6111 GCA_964634165.1 uncultured Pirellulales bacterium
TGTCCGCCGTAGGCGGATTGCAAATGAACGTAAACTTATATGTTACAAAGGATTATGAAAATGAACGACATTGCAGATGTGGGGAAAACAAACCCAATCAAACCCAATTTCTTAGTCCCCCTCCTCAACCGAGGCATAGCCGCGCTGTCCCTCCCTTACATAATCCGGCTCATCCTGGGGACCCCTTACGGGGGACGAATCCTCACCTCTGGCAATTTCCGGCTGCCCCTCTTCATACCCCGCCTCGGCAGCCGCTTCCAACTGTTCGCGGACGTGTTCATACTCCTCGACTGTCATTACAACCTCCCGTGCCTGACTGCCCTTATACTCGCCGAGCACCCCTACCGCAGCCATCGTCTCAATTATCCGCGAAGCTCTGGCATAGCCGATATTGAGCCTTCGCTGAAGCAGTGACACGCTGCCCCGCCGCGTCTCCAGAACAACCCGAACCGCCTCATCAAACAGCTCATCCTTGCTTATGGCAGACGTATCCAACCCCTTTAGCTCGGTCAGTTCAGGATGGAACTGCGGCTCGGCAAACTCCTTAAGATGCCTGGTAATTCGCTTTATCTCCGCCTCATCAACGAAAGTGCCCTGAGCACGTGCCAAATCGCTCGTACCCGGCTTTAGAAACAGCATATCACCCTCACCGAGCAGCGTTTCCGCTCCGTTTTGGTCAAGGATAATTCGGCTGTCCATCCTCGCGGCAACCCGGAAACCTATCCGTGTCGGCATATTTGACTTTATCAGGCCGGTTACGACCGTCGCCTGCGGCCGCTGCGTAGCCAATATGAGATGAATACCAATCGACCGGCTCTTCTGTGCAAGCCGAACAATATATGCCTCTATCTCCTTCGCCGCCGTCATCATCAAATCCGCAAGCTCATCGATTACTATCACAATGTACCGCAGCTTCTTCGGAATCTTCGCCTCCTCATCGGCACTGCCCGGATTAAACCGCCTGATAATCTCCTCGGCGCCGAGTCTGTTATACCCGGCAATATTCTTCACCCTGGCCTCAGCCAACAGGGCGTAACGCTCATCCATCTTCACCGTAGCCCATTCAAGTATCTGGACAGCCCGCGCAGTCTCGGTAACTATCGGACACATCAGGTGCGGAATAGTATTAAACGCCGTCATCTCGACCATTTTCGGGTCAATCAGAATCAGCTTCACCTCATCCGGCCGCTTCGTAAGAAGTATCCCCGTTATGATACTATTGATACAGACACTCTTGCCCGAGCCGGTCGTGCCGGCAATAAGCAAATGCGGCATCGTCGCCAGGTCCGAAACAAGCGCTTCACCCGCCGAATCCTTGCCCAGAAACAGCGGTATCTCCATCCGCTCCGGCCTATTCTGCGCCAGCCGCATCATATCCTTCATACGAACTTTTTCTTTCTCGCTGTTTGGTACCTCAATACCTATCGTATGTTTGCCCGGCAGAGGAGCTACAACACGAACCGCACCGGCCCCCAGCGCACGAGCCATATCGTTTGAAAGCGTGCTAATCTGGCTGACCTTAACGCCCGCCGCAAGCTCCAGCTCAAACATTGTTACAACCGGCCCGGTGTCCGCCGCAACCACCCGCGCATTAACACTGAACTCAGACAGCAATTTCTCCAGAGCCGCCGCCTTCGCCTTGACAACCTTCTCCTGCACCGCTGAAAAGCTATACTCCGGCTCAGCCAATAACTCTAACGGAGGCAGAATATAATCCTCATAGCTCGCCGGCACATAGGACTGGGCCGGCCTGCGCACCTCTTTCACCGCTGAGCCGCTGCCAATCGCTGAGCTTAATTTTAATCCTCTCTCTGTGTTCTTTGCGGTTAATCTTTCTGTGCTGTCGAAGCGCAAAACCTTGTGCCCCGCGAGCAGCGGCCTTTGCCTGGCACTTAATTTTCGCCATATCTCGTTTAGAACTTCTCCGCCTTTGGACCGCCTGCGGCGGAACCACGCCGGCACCGCCACACCAACCATCTTTCCGGCCAAAAAACTAAGCCAGCGCACTACCGCCAAGATAACGCTGTCCGCTAAAAGAACAAACCCCACAACCCATGTAGCTGCAATCAGTATAAAGGTGCCCAGCAGGGCAAAATGGCTCTGCAAAAACACCACTGCCCCGGCGCCAAGCACCCCGCCGGAACCCATCGGAAAACCATAGACCCGGTATGGCCACAAGCAATAAAAACTGCTCGAAGCCGCCACCGTCAGCAGCACCAGCCCGATTGCCCGCAAAACCGGCTGACCTGTGGCCCTGTGTGCCAGTCTCGCAACCAGAAAACAAACCGCCGAAGCTAATATGACAAACACGCCCGGCCCAACATAATACAGCAAATAATACGCACAAAAAGCACCTATCGAGCCGCACCAATTAGTCGGCGGGTCATTATGAGGATACACAAACTTGCTCGGCCAATCGCCGATATCAAAACTAACACAACTGCACAAAAGCACCAGCAGCCCGGCAATCCCGAGACATTCGACCGCTTTTCTTTTTGATTTTCTCGCTTTCACCCCGTTAGACAACTCCGGCGGTTTAGCCGAATGTCGGTTGCCCCGGGCTTTTCGGGATTTTTTTCCTTTTCGCATCATATTATTCCCCGTTCTATAATTCGCCTGTTAGAAGCAAATCTAACGATTCCTAACGGGGCTCACGCTATCACCGGCCTCCCAAGTCCGATAAAAAAGCTCATACTAACTGCGCGCACACAGCCCACACCACCTTTCACGAATCTATATCGGCCAGATTTCCCCCTTTTCTGCACAATTGCATGGTCATTACACCCCCAGCAGAGTTCGTAAAGCCGTTTCAGAGGTCGATTCTCTTGTGCGCTGCGCCCCCTGGGATAGCTATTGTGCCGAATATGAATCGAATAATAATAAAAGCTGTTTTTCCTCATCATTTTGGCATTTGCGAGAATTTGCACAATTTCCTACATAGGAAATATATAAAATATGCGCAAAAAATTCTTGATAGTTGCATAAAACTACGATATATCCTATATGGGAAAACAGAAAGTTCTAGGAAAATAGCGATGAGACTCAAAGAAAAAGAGATATTACAACGATTCATAAGCTCACCGGAGCTATATGACCCTTTGAAAATAACAAGGTATGAGGTACAGCCACCAGTTACACAAGATGTTTGTCCCGATGCGGTTATAGAGTTTTCCATTCCAGTTGGTCCCTCATTTAAAGCGATGGTTAAAATCCAATCTGTACCTACCCCGAAGCAGATTTTTCTGATGTTCAGTTTGCTTCGTAATTTTGTGGGCGAAATGAAGAACGCGGTGCCTATGGTAATAGCACCCTACATAGGCAAAAGACAGGCGAAGACTTTGGCAGAACAGGGCGTTTCCTGGATAGACCTCTGCGGCAATATGATGGTTCAAGTTTCGGGTAAAATATACATTGAGCGGACTGGCAACAAAAACAAATTTCCCGACACAGCACCGATTAAGAAGATTTTTCAAGGGACCTCATCTCTTATCAGCAGAGCTTTGCTTCTAAAACCAGAAGGCTTCAGAACACAATACGAATTGGTCGATTTTATAAACAACCGTAATGCCAACATAACAGCCGGTACCGTCTCAAGGGTTCTAAAATCTCTCGAGGAGGAACTACTCGTAAGAAAAACAAAATCACTTATCACTGCAATGGACACCGAAAAACTCCTTGATAAACTAACCCAAGGCTATGTTGATTACACAAAACGTCAGAGAACAAAAACATATAAATTTGCTGCCGATGAAATCAACAAAGTCTTTTATATCTTTTTCGAGAGACAAATAAATTTTGTGGCCTGTGGATTCTATGCAGCAAAACTCAGAGGTCTGGCTACAACAGAACAGGTGATGCTATTTGTGAGAAACATAGAACAAGCAAAAAAAGCGACCGAGTTCGAAATGGTCGAAATGATTCCTGATTCTGAATTCGGACAGCTATGTCTTATAGAAACTAAAGACCCATGCGTATGGTTTAACAATTCCAAAGCCCAACCATTCGTGCCCGCAGCAGTCGATGATATAGAGCTCTACCTTGAAATGATGGCTGACACTCCAAGAGGGCCAAAGGTTGCAGAGTTATTGAAACCGCGCATTCTAAAAGGGCAGGTCAATGGATGAAATGATACTCTACCAGCTTGCGGAATTAGCTGGTGCTTTTAACAAAATAGGCATCAAGCCCGTTATCTGCGGCGGGCTTGGGATTTATCTGGGCTTCCACAGCCGAGAAAGTGAGGTGCCACTTCGAACAACCAACGACATAGACCTGATACTTACCAAAACTCAGGTCCTCGAGCAGTCCCGTTGCAAAGCTATTGCAGAGATAATCACCAGCAAGTTAAAGTACATCGTTTGCGAAGATGGTAAACATTTCAAGTTTCAAAAAGGCAACCAATATTTAGATATTCTGGCGCAACCGGTTGAAGGAATTAACATAGAAGGTTTCAGAGCTAAATTCGTCAAATCACGTCTGCACGGACACATTACACCTGAAGCCTGCTTCATTGAAGAAGATTTAATAACAATCTCTTTGTCAGATATTCTACCTGATAATGAAAAAGCCGGGGGCATTGAAGTATTTGTCCCATCACCGACAAATCTTTTACTGCTTAAGCTTTTTGCTTTTGACGACCGTGACGAAAAAAAGGAAAATGACCCCGCACAGACACACGCATTCGATGTTTATGTAACAGTTACACTGGCTGACAGAAATGATTACCTGCAGGGACAAAAGTTTTTAGCTCGACACAAAAATTCGCAAATAATCCAAAGATCCGAATCCATAGTTACAAATAAATTCTCTTCTGTTGACCAGGTGGGGTGGCAGCGAGTGCTTGAGGCATCCAGCTTTTACCCTAATCTAAATGTTCAACAAAAGCGGGAAAGGTTAGATGAAGCGAAACGTCGTTTAGTGAGATGGTTTACTGTGTCCCCCTAAAAACCCGTCTTATATGCCGTTCGTAGATATTTTCCGTCACGTTTTCTGCGATTATGTCCTCATATTTCGCCAGCGCATTCAAATAGCGCTCGCCCATTTCGGCGGCAATCTTGTATGCTAAGTGCAGAAGCTGCCGGAAGTTACTATCGTACCCCTCACACGACCGGTTGTGCCTCAACGCCGAGGCAAATGCCTCCTCATCCCATCGCTCAACGATTCTGGGGGCCGGCAGTTTCTTTCTGTCGATATCAACGACCGTGGCGTATGGGGCGCAAAGCTCATCGATTCGCGATACTGCCTTGGCATACACTTCCCTGGCAATGGCAAGCCCGTCTCCGCCAGCCATCGCCAGGCCGATGAGCTCTTCCAGCCAGGTCGTGCCTGCGGTCTTAAGATGCAGCCCCGCGTCGAATTTCTTCAGCGCTTCGGCTACGGGAGCGTAAATTGAAAACTTATCGCTGCCGGAGTGAATGCTGAGTTTGAGGTTCTCAGGCAAGCCAAATTCTTTGACAGCAAAAGCGACCACCGCGAGGTCGCCTTCAAACTCTTTTGCGAACAAAGTTACATCGCCGACATAGTCCACGCCCTTATTGAATCGGCCTGTGAATTTCGGCGCAATCGTCTGGGCCGGGATACCCTCGGCGGCGATGGCGGCGAGAATAAAAAACATTTCGACCGGCGTCTGCGGCAATAGAGTCTCGTCCATTGAAACCTCGGTAACGAAATTATCGGCGCCCCTGGTCGCCTCGATATAACGATAGATTTTACCGGCTTCCTTAACTGCCAGCAGAAACTTACCTGCTATTGTCCTGAGCCGTTTTTCGGTAATGTCAAAAGTCTCATCGACACCGTCAATTGCAAGCGAACCGATGAACTTCTTGTGCTTCCGGACAAAAGAATCCACATCACTTTTGCCCGCCGGCTTACCAATAAAATCGGCGACGTCAAGCGTGAAAAAGTCGCTGGATTCAATGAACTCATCAACATTGCTCAAGCCAATATGGTCGGCATCGACAAAATAGGGGGCTCTCCACCCACAGGCACGGACGGCCTCGTCAGCCTCTCTGCGTGTATCCTGTGGCGTTGTGCCTATGATAGTGTGCTCCCTATGAGACTTGTTCCAAACAGGCGTGATGTTGAGGCCCTGCTGTTTTGCCTTCATCAAGGCAG
>CAZWKM010000130.1:0-1444 GCA_964634165.1 uncultured Pirellulales bacterium
GCATAAGACACAATAAGCAGCCCGGCCAACATTACCGCTGCAATCGCACACGCCGCTTTTGGTGAATACAACCAATGCTTCTTTTTTCCCTCCCCGGCAGGGTTATATAAATGCTCGAAAATATTAAGCTCTTCTGCACGCGCTTCGAGTGCCATCAGTGCAAGACCTATCGGCACCCGATATTCGTAGATGTCTTCGGCGCCAAGTTCCATTTGCGCCCCTAATTTTTTAATCTCCGGCAAAGCTGCTGCCGCATTCAATCCTGCCGACTCAAGACAAGAAACTATACTTTCTATCGCACCGTTGCCGTCCGACAGCACAAAAACCGGCAATTGCGCCGGCTCGGCATAACCGAACAATTCCAATACGCTCCGCATATCCTGGGCAAATCTTTCAGCAGTTTCCGCTTGTTGGGCTAACCCTTGTTCTGCTATGGGTTCCTCTTGGACTGCTGAAAGATCCTTCATCCCCGTATCTAAACTGACGGCATTAATCAGCTTTCCGTTCTCAGCCAGGCAAACCTGCGTATTTCGCGACCCGATACTCACAACCACAGCGCGTCTCTCTCCTCCGGAAAAGAACGCTCTCCATGCTTTTACTATCCCCTCACAGTCTAAAAGTATTTTTGTCGGCCCGAAACCACGCACATCTTTTACAAACCCCTGCAGATGTTCCCTTCTTGCCGCCGCTATGGTAACGGCCATTTGTCCATCCTGCCCTCTGTCGGCCCGCCAAGCCAGCTCCATCTGCTCAGCCGGCAGTGGCAGCCGAGCTTCAGCCTGCAATCTAACCATTGCTGCAATTTCTTCTTCCTTGGCCACAGGCACACCAATGCGGTAAAAAGCCACACCTGCCGGGTCAAAGCCGACCACAACAATTTTGGCGCCATCGGTTTTTGCTTGTCCTGTGGGCTTGACGGACAAGCCGCACTCGGCTGCAAAGAGGCGCCGGTCCGTGCGGCCCACTTCACTGCTCTTTGTCCAGAGAACTTCAAAAGCCCCACCCTGCTTTCCAAGCTCCACGGCCTTAAGCTGACTTTCGTCCTGCGCTATCGCAATCGCGGACAGCCGTGTCCCCACACCAGTTACATTATTGCTCATCAGTTATTTGCTCCCTGATACCAGTAAAGTATTTTACAGGGCGTCGAACTCCTATCTACTACCACCTCCGTCTGCAGCGTTGCTCCACTAAGTCCGCTTCTGTCAGCCGTTGCAATACAGCGAATGGTAAAAACGTTAGAACGGGTGGTTAAATAATCCTGAATCTGCTCTAAAGTATTCCTGCCTACTACTGCTTCGTTGACAAGTTCCGAAGTGTTTTGTATCCCATCTGCCAGAGTTGCGCGATAAGCTATTATTGATTGGGCAGTACGTTCGGCTTCATCTCCGCCACCGAGCAAAGCAGCCAGAACTATATCCGAAGCTGTATTGACGTTTACTTTTGC
>CAZWKM010000130.1:1544-3660 GCA_964634165.1 uncultured Pirellulales bacterium
CGGACGTTTGCCCCGTGCCACCGGACGTCTGCCCCGTGCCACCGGACGTCTGCCCCGTGCCACCGGATGTCTGCCCCGTGCCTCCGGACGTTTGCCCCGTACCACCGGACGTTTGCCCCGTGCCACCGGACGTCTGCCCCGTGCCTCCGGATGTTTGCCCCCTACCACCGGACGTTTGCCCCGTGCCACCGGATGTCTGCCCCGTGCCACCGGATGTCTGCCCCGTGCCTCCGGATGTTTGCCCCGTGCCTCCGGATGTCTGCCCCGTGCCTCCGGATGTTTGCCCCGTGCCACTTTCATTGTCGCCGGACGAGTAGCATGTCAGGTACGCAATCCATCCTTCGTCCAGCTCATCGTCTCCGTCATCAGCGGGGGGACTTTTATCACCGTCTCTTTCATTGTAGTCCAATTGACCATTGAAATTTGTGTCCTCTCCATACAACAGCTCCGGCGTAACATCTTTGACCAGAAGCAGCTCGCGTATTGTTCTGAAAGGGCCGTTGCGAATCATATATCTGAACGGCAGATTCTCATAATACCCGCCTTCGACACCCCCCGTCTGCGGGTTCTCATCGTTATCCCGCCAGTCGATTATCGCATCTGCAATTTCTGCGGTCATATACCACAATCCCAGAAGCTGCTCTTTTGTAGCGGTATTTACATTCAATTTACTTGCCTCATCAACAACCCGTACGGTAAATAAGCATCCCTCCAAGGGCACATCATTAAAATCTTCGTAATTATCGCTCCACAAATCTGTCAGGCTGTCACTTGTTCCGAGGTCCTTGTCCTCGTTCAGCACCCCAATAGCTGTTTCTATCCCTGCCCGGCAGGACCACTTGCACCGAAGCTGCTCGGTCCTCACACCACGGCAAACTTTCGTATCGAGTCGGCTGGTCTGCCCAACAGCCGCAACAATTACCATAAGCACCGCTACTACCCACAGCACCGCTACGAGAACAAGTCCCTTTTTGTTATCCTCAGTACCCATTCTCTCAACTAAAATTTCGCTTCCCAATTTTTTTACTTTCTTTCTCACTTTCTCGTCTCGCTCTCAGCGCCGGTTTACTCTTACCTGCTACCCCCGGGAGCACCGGCCTGTCCCCACCCAGACCTGGGGAAATTCACAATAAAAGATTCCACAGTCATATCTGTTCGTCCCGGCTGCTTCGCTGCTATACTTACCTCCACCAGCTCAGGAACAGACTCCATCTCCTCCGGCCATTCAATCTGCCATTCTTCACCGTCAAAATATCTGACCGCAAAAACTTCGATATCCTCGGCAATTACAGACAGGATTCCGCGTAGTTCATCTTCGTTGGGGTCGGGATTCGGCCACAATCGTCTGCACAAAGCTGATTTTTCTTCGTCTTTTAGCAAGGAATATTCCACTTCATATACATCGCCTTCCGGCTGGTCAATTCTGGCCTTTATCCTGCCGACACTGTACAATGTCAAACAACTAACGGCACCCTCATCTGATTCGATAACTCTGCCGATTAGTCTGGTATTTTTTATATTCGCGTCGCGATACAGATTCAAAAGGTCCCGGGAGATTATACTCGATGCAAACCTTACCTCAGCAGCAGCGTTAATATTATTGTCAACCATCTCAGCACTGGCTGAGATGACCCTCAGCGTACCCATTGCCACCAACGCAATAAACACCCCTATCATCGAGGCCACTAACACTTCTACCAATGTAAATCCTGTCTTTCTCAAATACATCTTCTTTCAATCACTCTGTTTCAACAAACATACCCGTTCCGTTGAGCATTGTATTGACCGAGATACTATAAGGGCGGTTGCGCTCGGCCCAACTGACGGTTATATTTACCAGATAAAGATTATCAATAGCCTGGGACTCAGTGACAACTTCCCAGTGATATCCCGGCTCAAACTCCTCAAACTCTCCTTCCATCTGCCCTAATTCGATAAACGCTTCGACACCGACATAATCAATCATCGTAAGCTGTCTGTCAGCCAATGCCGCCGCCACTTCATATTGTCTGTTAAGCCTTGTTTCACCCAGAGACCGCGTACTGATTGCTCCCACCGCCAAGACAGCTCCGCAAAGGATAACGCTCGCAGTGATTGTCTCAACCAGGGTAAACCC
>CAZWKM010000130.1:3760-6078 GCA_964634165.1 uncultured Pirellulales bacterium
AACTTATCAAATCGAAACTGCCCGGATTTACTACGCCTTCTTCAATATAGATATAAGGATTGTCCCACGGGTCGAACAGTTCGCTTTGCTTCAGATAAGACCCGCTCCACTTCTCCTCAAGGTCGGCAGGTGCCTCAATCAGCTCGCTAAGTCCCTGTGATTCATCCGGATATCGTCCGCAATGAAGATAAAATAGGCCAATCGCATTTTCGATATTTGCCATCTTGGCCTTTGCTATGTCCCTTTTGGCCTTGCCTAAACCTGTAAATACTCTCCGGGAAATAACCGTGGCAATCAACGATATAATCAAAATCACGACAAGCAGCTCCACAAGGGTAAATGCCTTCTCTTTCCGCTTCATCCTCTTCATTTGGATATCCTTCCAAATTCAAAACTTTGAATTTTACGCTATGGTTTTACGCTTTACACTTTGTCAAAACGCACCTGCACCGGTTCCCATCATAACTATCGGCAGCAGGGTCGCCGCTATTATAAAACCTATTACCAGAGCCAGCAGCAGTATCAAAATCGCCGGGAAAATCGCCATAAATCTGTTTATCACCGCGTCCGCCTCAGCATCGAAAGTATCAGCGGCATTGAGCAATAATTCATCGAGTCTTCCTGTCTGCTCACCTATCGAGGTAATTTGCACAAGCAGTGGCGGGAAATATCCCGATTCGTCCAGAGGACCGGCCAACGACTCACCGCCCTTGACCTTTTCAGCTACAGCGTCAATTTCTCTGCCCAGCAATTCATTGCCCAGCGTATCACGGACAACGCCAAGCGCCTCCAAAATGGTAACACCTCCTTTGGTCAGTGCTCCGAGCGTTCTTGCAAACCTGCCCACCGCTATTGTCCGCAGTACCGAACCCAGAAGAGGTATTTTCAGCTTAAAAGAATCCCATTTGAATCTGCCCTTTGATTTCGTCCATTTTATCAGGTAATACAGCCCCGCCACAATCAGGATGATAACAATCCAGCCGAAAACCGTTGTAAACAAACCTCTCGTGAAGTCACTTAGCCGCAGCAGCATCTTTGTCGGCAAGGGCAGTGCCGCAAAGCCGCCTCCTATCGTTCGTATTATCTTCGGCAGTATCGACGTTAGTATAATGACCACCGATACAAGCCCAAGGCCCAGAACAAAAATCGGATACGCCGAGGCATTTTTCATATTTGTTCTTATCTTATCATCCCGGCTTAATATCTCCGCCAACTGAGTCGTCGTCTCATCGAGCATTCCGCCTGTCTCTCCGACCCTTATCATCGAAATATACAGCGGGCTGAAAGTATCCTCGTGCTTGGCCATAGCCTCTGAAAGTGACTGCCCGGAGCTTACCGATTTCACAAGCTCGGCGAGCATTTCTTTCATTGCTGCCCTGTGCTGTTGTTCGTGAATAAGCTCAAGTCCATTGAGCAGCGGGAGCCCCGCTCGCAAAGCCGTGCCCAACTGCGTGGTCATAGCCAGAATGTCTTTGCTGCTAATCCTTCGTGAGCCAAACCTCACAAACTTGGCCAGGTCCAATGCCGTCTTCTCGCCGCCGCTGACACTCGGCTCCTGAGCTTCTTCTGTCAGCTCTGTTACGAACTGCTCATTACCAGTCAAATCGGCAACGGCACTTTTACGGTCGGCCGCCTCAATCGTTCCTGCGACGTGTCCGCCGGCCTGATTAACTGCCTTGTAAGAAAACTGGACCATTTCGTATCTCGTATTTAGTATCTCATCAGAGATACGTTTCTCATTCTTCTTCACCGATACTCTTTGAAACTCTCAAAACCTCCTCAGGACTCGTAATGCCTTCCAACACCTTGGTAAAACCGTCGTGCTCCATACTTATATGGTCTGCCGGTGCTGCCTTTATAATCTGTTCGGTCGTCGGCCTTGCTGCTATCAGTTCCCGCAGCGTACCGGTTATTCTAAGCATCTCAAATATACCCGTCCTTCCGCTCATACCGGTTTGCAAACACTCATTACAACCGGCACCGTGATATAACTTCGTATCAGGTTTAATCGCTATCGAGCTATTCAAGTTTCTAATAAGGTTTTCGTCCGGCTTGTACGGCTCTTTGCACTTCAGACAAATCTTACGTATCAGCCTTTGGGCCAGCACCGCCTCTAACGAGCTCGCTAACAGGAATGGCTCAACACCCATATCAATCAATCTTGTAATCGCACCCGGTGCATCGTTCGTGTGAAGTGTCGAGAAAACAAGATGTCCGGTCAACGCCGCACGAATTGATATATTAGCGGTTTCTCGGTCTCGGATTTCCCCCACCATTATAATGTCCGGGTCCTGACGGAGTATATGCCTCAGGCCCGT
>CAZWKM010000131.1:0-6023 GCA_964634165.1 uncultured Pirellulales bacterium
CCATTTTCATTGCGCGGGCGGCGATAAGCACTTCGGGTATGTAAATCTCATTCTTCTTGAAACGGCCCCCAACAACGTCCATACCTGCAATTAAACCCTCTTCGAGAACACTTTTAGCCGCTGTGCCCTTTTTGAGAGCTGTCCTGGTAATTTCCACCGCAGCATTCTGGTCACCTTTAATAATTGCGTCAGCTAATGCTTTCAAATCCACCATCTCTTATTCTCCTCAACCCGGTTAGAGACTTTTTCCTTCGGGTCTCTAACGGGGTCAACCTGCTTACATTTAACTTTTTGACGATTAAAATCGCAATTAGACATTATTCCACAATCCAAAACAAGCGCTAAATGAAACTTTTTTACCGCAAAAGCAATTTTTGACGGAATAACAGCACAAAAGTCGATTTATCTCGTTTGACATATGCCAGATAGTGATATATATTGCCCATTTTATTATCTTGGTACTTATTTGTTCTGCATAAGTAGTCTGGATGATAGGATAACTGTCGTTTTAAGTTTTTAGCGTTGATTTTGGGTTAATTCGAAACTAAGTACGAGATACGAAATATGAGCCATTACATAGTTCTGGTAAAACAGGTCCCCGACGTAACGCAAATCACGGACAATGCGTTCGACCTCGAAACCGGCACGCTGATTAGAAGCCGGCTGGCAAGCGTAATCAACGAGCTGGACTCACAGGCACTGGCTTTTGCAAATCAGATGAGGCGGGACAGCGGTGACAAGAACGGCACAATCATTGCATTGACTATGGGACCGCCGATGGCCGAAGAGGTCCTGCGATACGGGCTGAGCCGATGTGCCGATACGGTTGTGCTGCTGACCGACAGAACTCTGGCCGGGGCGGATACCGTGGCAACGGCAAATCCCTTAGCATTTGCCGTCAGGAAAATAGTCAGAGAAATTCTTAAAAAAGACGGCGATTATTATGTGGTTTGCGGGATGCAGTCGGTGGACGGCGACACGGCCCAGGTGCCGCCGCAAATTGCTGAAGAACTGTCTCTGCCCTGCATAGCTTATGTCACCAGGGCCGAATTCAAGAACAAGCGGTTTGAATTCACGCGCATTATCAGCGGCGGCAGCCAGGTGGTTGCCGCCAGGAAGCTGCCGGCGGTAATAACCGTTGCCAAGTATGAGTATCCCGTGTTTGCAACATTTGCGGCAACGCGACAGGCAAACAGGATGGAAATTATTCGGTGGGGCAGCGATGACATCAAAGCGACCCACATTGGTGTTACAGGCTCGAAGACGAGTGTAATACGGGTTTTTCCGCCGGGCAAAAGCACCAGAAAATGCGAGCAGGTCGGCGATGCAAAAGCATTAGCCGAGATGCTTGTTGACCAATTCAAGAGCGGCGGCGCCAAGGCCGGTGAGGACGCCGATGCCCAAACAAGCCGCTACATTTTGCCAGGCAAGCGGGCGAGTCTGTTTGACAGAAGCTTCGAGGGGACAAAAAAGGAAAAAGAGGCTTTTGAGATTTTAGCCGGCAAGCTCAGGGAGCTCGGCATTACCGAGATAGGTGAGATTGATGATGCGAATAAGGAAAAGATTCTTGCTGCGGCAGGTGAGCATTTCCATAAGAAGGCATTGGAGGATATGATAAACGGTTTGCAGTTGACCGAACCGAGCTATAAGGGTGAGGTTTGGGTCGTCGCCGAACACAGCGATGGTGCGGTACATCCGGCGACGTTCGAGCTTATCGGCAAGGCACGTGCGCTTGCAGATTCTCTGGAAACCAAAGTAGGCGTTGTAGTAGCCGGCTACGAGGCCGAGCCAATGGCAAAAGAATTAATCGCTGCCGGTGCAGACAACATCTACATCATCGATGATAAACTGCTCAGCGTATTTGACCCGGCTGCACATCGCAAAGCCATTGCCGATACAATAAGCACGTACTGGCCACAAATCGTTCTCTATGCCGCAACTCCACAAGGCAGAATGCTGGCGCCGATGGTCTCATACAGAGTTGGCTGCGGACTGACTGCCGACTGCACCGGACTGGATATCAAGGACAGCTCACGAAAAGGCCTGATAGGGATTCTGCTGCAGACCCGTCCGGCACTGGGCGGCAACGTTATGGCTACTATCTGCACGAAAAATTCAGAGGCCCAGATGGCTACGGCAAGGCCGGGCGTTATGAAGAGACTGCCCGCCGATGAGTCAAGAACGGGCAAAGTCATCAAACACAAAGTCGAGCTTTCCGAAGACGATGTTAGTCTGAAAATTATAAAAACAGAGCTGGGCACTGGTGAGGTGAACTTTGGTGCCGACGTGGTTGTCAGCGGCGGTAAGGGTATGCAGAACCGGGACAGCTACGAACGGCTGGTAGGTTCACTTTGTGATGGCTTACGTAAAAAGTTGGGTACGGAGATCGAAAGAGGCGCTTCGCGTGCAGCGGTGGAGCAGGGCTTTATTGAGCGTGTGCACCAGGTCGGCCAAACCGGTACTTCCATCGGGCCGAAAATTTACATTGCCCTGGGAATATCCGGTGCGATTCAGCATATGATAGGCATTGCAAACACCGAGACCATTGTCGCTATCAACAGCGACCCGAACGCACCGATATTCAAGCAGTGCGATTATTATATTGTCGGAAATGTTGAAGATACGGTACCGCAGTTGGTTCAGGCGTTGGAGGTGGAATAGAAAAGTGCCAAGCAATAAAGACTACAATAAAGTGTCGGTTTTGATAGTTGGCGCGGGGCCGGCCGGTCTGGCAAGTGCGATACAGCTCAAAGCCGAAAAGCCGGAGATTGACGTTTGCGTCATAGACAAAGCACCTGAGCTGGGCAACCATAATCTCTCCGGTGCGGTTTTAGAGGTTGAGGCCCTGCATAGACTGCTGGATTCGGCTGTTGCCGGCTGGCAGGACAGTGAAGCTGCCAGCGATGTATTAGCCAGGAAGGTCCACGAAGACGACGTGATGTTCTTTCTGGGAAAGAGGCTGGCATTTAACATTTTCTTTGTGATAAAGCTCGCAAAGACTTTGCGGCTCTCTGTCGGCCAAATGATACACAAAGGCGATTATATTGTATCGATAAGCAAGCTGACAAAGTGGCTGGGGCAGATTGCAAAAGAGCTTGGCGTAGAGGTGCTGACGGGCTTTGCTGCCGAAGATATCATTACCGATGAATCCGCTGACAAGGCAACAGGCGTCAAACTCGTTGACCAGGGTCTTGATAAAGAGGACAATAAACAGCCGAACTTCGTCGAAGGCGAAATCATAAACGCTGATTTTGTGGTGCTTGCAGAAGGGTGCGATGGGCTTTTGACGGAGAAATTTATAGAAAAGGCAAAGCTGCAGAGGCAATCTCCCCAGCTTTATTCGGTAGGCGTAAAAGAGCTTATAAAGGTAAGCAGCGAACAATACAAAAAATTTGGCGACACCCGTGTTGTCCACGCTATGGGCTATCCCTTATGGACGCCGGTCATTGGGCCGGGAATGTTCGGCGGCGGAATTATGTACCCGGCCGGTGACGAGCAAATTGCCGTGGGGATGATAGTCGGTGCCGATTGGAAATACTGCGATTTTAATCCGCAGGACGCCCTGACGAATTTCAAGAACCATCGCTTTGTAAAGAAATTTATAGAGGGAGGCACGGTAGTAGAGGCAGGCGCAAAGATGATTCCCGAAGGCGGATATTACGCTGTTCCAAGGGATGCAGAGACCGGCAGTATAGGTAAAGGCAACGTGATGATTCTGGGCGACAGCGCCGGGTTTGTGAATATGCTCAAAATCAAGGGACTGCATAGTGCTATTGATTCAGGCATCCAGGCGGCAAAGGCCATCGCTGAAAATTTGAACAACCCTGAGGCGGCAGCATTGAGATATACCGAGCTGATTGACCAATCGAATGTTGCCGGTGAGATGGCCTCGGCAAAGAACTTCCGGCAGACGGTCGCAAAGTTCGGGCCTTTGCAGGGAATGCCGCTGTCGGTTCTTGGCGGCCTGCTGCCGAAATTTAAGACCGAATGTGACTACGAGGCGATGACCATCGCGCCGTACCGGCACAAACCCAATCAGGAATACGATAAGGACACCTTTACCGCAATGGCAGCGACCGAGCATCGCGAAGAGCAGCCGTCACATCTGACGATTCTGGATTCCGATATTTGCAGGACCAGATGCACACCGCAGTTCAGCAGTCCCTGTATTACGTTCTGCCCGGCCGGGGTTTATGAGACGGTGCACGATGAAGTAAAGCCGGCCAACCCGTCCAATTGCCTGCACTGCAAGACGTGCCAGAGGAAGTGCCCGTTCGACAATATCAGGTGGACGGTCCCGGAAGGCGGCGGCGGACCTCGCTACAAACGAATGTAAAAGAAACACATATCACAATAGAATCAAGAACATAGAATCCCGCAAACGACCAGTGCATAAGTTATAAGCGCATTACACACTTGCCCTCCTGCGCATTTATATAGGACTTAGAAACGTGGCGGCTCCTATAAAAACGCCACAGCAGGTAGTGTATTTTAGATATGTGCTGTGAAAAGGCACATCCAGATAAAGTGGCTTTTTTATAAGACCGATAGCACACATATAAGCAGAAATGCAAAACTATGTTTTTAGTTCTCTATGAGTAAACAGAGGGGCAATTATGTCGGTCCAGTCAACCCCGTTAGAAATTCCAGAGAGGGCAAGAATGTCCGACAAGGAGCGAACATTTCTAACGGGGTCAAGGCAGGCAAAAGTTTTTGTAATACTGCTGGTTTCAATGACAGTGGCGGCGATAATCTTAATGGCCCTGGGTAATAATCCTCCCTCCTCTGGTGCATTTTGTCTTTCACGCTATTACCGTCTTGACCCTGTCGAAAAGACTATAATGTCTCGAGCCGTCCAAACTTCAGGCCGTTGGAACTGCATCGAAATTTACTATAGCGGCACCAAAGCCGGCAACATTGAGCAGTTGGCCTCGCTGCGCGGCCTGGCCGGTCCCGAGGATATCGGCTGCCACTTTGTTATCTGCAACGGCCTCGGCGGCGGCAACGGCCAAATACAACCAACCGAAAAATGGCAAAGACAATACCTGATTCGAACCCGCACCAAAAACGGAACGCAGCAAACTACTCCTTTGGTGTGGGACGAAATTCGAAATTTAAATGCTATCCGCATCTGCGTTATAGCTGACGGCAAAACCGCCCGCCCAACCGACTTTCAGATAAAAAGCGTAGAGGCGCTCGTAGAAGCGCTGCACAGAAAGTTCAGCATTCGACCCGAATCCATCTACTACCCCGGTGATTGGTGGTAGCGACAAGCCAAGCCCCGTTAGAAGCCCGCACCCAATCCGGTGGTTTTGCCGGATTCGCCGCGAAGGCGAATTGCCGCGTGTCTTTCCGGAAATAGCTTTTACATCATCGCTATTTATGGGACTTACAAATCCGGCTGGCCCTATAAAAATGCCTGAACAGAGGGTCCATTGCGGGTATGTATGAAAAGGCTAATCTATGTAAAGTGCCAATTCGATAAGACCGATACCAACGATACAAAGCGTAAGTGCAGACAACCGGGGTGTTTTACCCGGATTCACCGCTCGCACCTGCGGTTACGCGAGTGCAGGTGAAGGCGAATTGCCCCGTGTTTTTCGGAAGACAAAATATAGTGGTAAATGAATAGGCGGCTGTTGACGCCGGAAAAGTGAAGATTAAGAAAGGAGTCGAAAATGCTACTGGACACAATCTTAGGCTGGTTCAGCATGGATATGGGCATTGACCTCGGTACCTGTACTACCCTGGTATGTGTACGCGGTGAAGGCATTGTCCTTGACGAACCCTCCGTAGTTGCGGTTCGCAAAGGGACCAATGTTGTCCTGAACAACGGCGAAGCGGTCGGCCTGGTTGCGCGCGAAATGTTAGGCAAAACGCCCGGCTCGATTAGCGCTATAAGACCTCTTAAAGACGGCGTAATCAGTGACTTCGAAATCACCGAGGCGATGCTGAGCTATTTTATCCACAAAGTGCACGGCAGGGGCAACCTGGTCAGGCCCCGAGTGGTAATTGCCGTGCCG
>CAZWKM010000132.1:0-6017 GCA_964634165.1 uncultured Pirellulales bacterium
GCAGGGACAGTTGCCGGGGCACTGACTCGCAAGGCAGTCGCCGCCGACATCGAACGGGTCGTCAAGAAGGGCCGCATCAACCAGTCCGCCAGCAGGTGGTGCTACCGCAAACTAACTCTCGACCAGCTCTGCGCAGCAGCAGCCCAAATGGGCCTCAAGGGCATCGACCTGCTTGGCCCGCGTGACTTTCCCACACTCAAAAAATACGGCCTCGTATGCACAATGACCAACACGCACGGACTATCGAACGGTCTCAACAACAAAAAGATTCATGCTCAGTGCCTCGACAAAATCCGCACCGCCATAGAAGCAACGGCAGAGTACAAATTCCCGAACGTTATCACCTTCCCTGGAAATCGGCGCGGTATGCCGGACGATGTAGGCGTCGAAAATACCGTTACCGCACTTAAACAGGTCGCAGGCTATGCCGAAAAGAAGAAGGTCAACATCTGCCTCGAATATCTCAACAGCAAGGTCAACCATAAGGACTATATGTTCGACAAAATCAAATGGGGAGTCGAGGTCTGCAAAAAAGTCGGCTCCGAGCGCGTCAAGATACTTTACGACATCTACCACGCTCAGATAATGGAAGGCGACATAATCCGCACGATTCGCGACTATAAGGACTACATGGGCCATTACCACACTGGCGGCAATCCCGGCCGAAACGAAATCGACGAAACGCAGGAGCTATACTACCCCGCCATTATGCGGGCAATCGTCGAGACGGGTTACAAAGGATACGTCGCACACGAGTTTATTCCCAGGAAAGACCCGCTGACGTCGCTGGCATACGCCGCACGAATCTGCGACGTCTGACCCGAAAACTCAAAACTAAAAACTCAAAACTAAAAACTCAAAACTACCTATGTGGAAGCTAAAAGACCCTAAGCCGGTCAAGCTGATAGTTGGAATCCTGGCTGCCAACTACAAATGTTTGCACGCCGCAGCCGAAGCACTGACCCATAAGTTTGGCAGGGCCGATTTTACAAGTGACGTATGGCCGTTCGACAAAACCGATTATTATAAAGACCAGACCGGCCCGCATATCTTAAGGCAATTTCTCAGCTTCGAACGCCTCATTGACCCGGCTTTACTGGCGAAAATCAAACACAAGACAAACAAGCTCGAACGAAAGCTGGCGGTAAAGTTGGCCCTTCCTGTGCCCAGGCCGGTAAATTTAGACCCCGGCATAATTGAACCCTCCAAGCTAATCCTGGCCACAACAAAAAACTATTCGCATCGTATATATATCGGCAAGAAAATGTACGCCGAAGTAACGCTTGTTTTTGACAGGGGCGCCTGGCATCCTCTGAAATACACCTATCCGGACTACAAACAGCGGTGCTATTTCGTTTTTTTTGAAAAAGTCAGAACCCGATTGCTGGAGCAGTTGAAATCGAAACACTAACCATATTAGCGATAATCTTACTAATCGGCGCATTTGCGCTGTCGGTCGTCTTAACGGCCGTTGTAAGAAAGCTGGCCATTCGCGCAGGGTTCGTAGCACATCCAGCCGAAGACAGATACCACCAAACCGCTATCCCTCTCGGCGGCGGTATCGCAATCTTTACTACGCTGATGGTTTTCATCCTCGCTGCTACGGCTGCAATAAAGGTTCTGCCCGGCCATCTTGGTCCGCTCGCCCAAACCGCTAATATTGACCCGGTTGATTTCTTAAACAAAATCGGCCAGCTACTGATTGTGCTGCTCTGCGTCTTCGTCTTGTTTGTGCTCGGCCTCTGGGACGATAAAAAACATCTTGGGCCGTTCTTCAAACTTGCCGTTCAGTTTGCAGTTGCAATAATCGCCGCCGCCGTTGCTGATATTCGCGTTGAACTTTTTGTTGAAAGCAAAATAATCACAACCCTTCTTTCAGCCGTCTGGATAGTTTTGATTATTAACGCCTTTAACTTTCTTGACAATATGGACGGCCTGGCCGCCGGCATCGCAGTCATAGCAAGCTGCATTTTATTCACCGCAGCCGCCTTAAGCGGCCAAGTCTTTGTCGGTGGCCTGGCAATTGTTTTCATAGGGACATTGCTGGGATTTTTGGTATTCAATTTCCCGCCCGCTAAAATCTTTATGGGCGACGCCGGCTCGCTCGTCGTGGGCTTTTTCGTTGCGCTTTTGACCCTCCGCACCACCTATTATCAAGAAGCACAAAGCGGACAATGGTATTCGGTTTTTATGCCGCTGGTCGTTATGGCGGTCCCACTCTATGATTTTATCAGCGTAACATTTTTGCGCATAAGCCAGGGCAAAAGTCCGTTTGTCGGCGACACCCAGCACTTTTCCCATCGATTAAAAAAGCACGGCCTGACCGACACACAGACGGTCCTGACATTATATCTGGCGACGCTCTGCACCGGCCTGGGCGCAACTTTCCTCTATCAGGTTAATCTGGCCGGCGCAATTCTAATCTTTAGTCAAACGTTTATGATATTGGCCATTATCGCTGTCTTTGAAACCACCGCCGGAAATGACAAAAGCGGCACTTAATTCAGATTTAGCCAAAAGCAAAGGCCGGGTGATTTTAGAATACGTCCTGCTTGCCCTCTGCCTTTGCGTAATCGCGCTTCGAACAACGTTTGCCGAGAGCCCAACTGCGCAATCGACCACTCTGCCGGCCAATCTGAGCGACAGCATTTACAGTTTGACCATATCGGCTGTGTTGATATTCGCTTTTGTCTTTTGGCTGGTATGGGGCCTTTGTAGTAAGAGATTTTTATACCGCTTCACCGGCATCGAAATCGGCCTGTGCTTGTTCTGTGTAGCTGCTATCGTCGCCGGCTTTGCCGCCGCAAACAAGCGGGCCGCAATAACCAATTTCGTAACGCTGCTGGCTCCAATTCTAATGGCCGTCCTGCTGGTACAGATATTGGATTCGCAGTCAAAAGTAAAACTTCTCGTGGCCCTCATCGCTGCCCTGGGCGTGCTCTCAGCTTATCAATGTGCCGACCAGTTTTTCTTCACCAACCGGATGATGATTGAGCAGTATGAACAGGCCCCACGGACCTTCCTCGAACCGCTTGGCATAGAGACCGGCACATTTCAACAATTCCTTTTTGAGCATCGCCTTTATTCAAGGGGAGTCCGCAGCTTTTTCACAACGCGTAATTCCGCCGGCTCGTTTACATTGATGGCACTCTTTGCAGCCGCCGCCTTATTTATCGACAAATTGAAAAATCGCAAATCCGACTCCTCCCCCCCTTCGTATCTTTTCGCCTGCGGCATCGCCGCAGCGGTTATTTTATTCGGCCTTGCTCTTACGCGAAGTAAAGGTGCGATTATCGGCTTGCTCTCCGCCGCAGCAATCTTTATTGCGTACCTCCGTTTTGGCACCTGGTTAAAAGCTCACAAAAAAGCCATATTCATCGTTTGCTTGCTATTGGCCGTCGCTGTCGGTTCTGTGGTTATTTGGTACGGATTGAATTACGGCAAATTGCCGGGCGGCGGTTCGATGCTCGTCAGATGGCAGTACTGGCACGCAGCAGCTAAAATGTATGCCGACCATTTCGTTACAGGTGTCGGCCCAGGCAACTTCGCGCATTTTTATACACATTACAAACCCGCCGAAGCTCTGGAAACCGTTGCTGACCCGCACAATTTTCCGCTCAGCATCCTGACTCAATATGGCCCGCTCGGCCTTATCGGATTCTTAGCTATGATTTTTCTACCATTATGGAGAGTAATTTCTCCCAAACTCGTAAGCTCTTCGCCGGAAACTCACCAGCCACAGCCGGCTTTTAGAGCTCGGCCCGTCATCTTCCTGCTTATCTTATGGCTTGCTTTACTGCTTGCTCGACTCACCGTAATGCCCGCAGCAGGTACCGACGGCCTTGCAGTAATAATTTATATGATAGTGAGATTTTACGTTCCGCCCGTGGCTGTTTTTATCATTGCTTTTTGGCTTTTAACGGCAAGTGGAAAAATAGAGACAAGGGACACAATACGCAATACGCAATACGCAATACGCAATACGAATATCGCCGCTGCTCTTTTTTGTGTTGTTTTGGGCGTGGCTTTACATAATCTGATAGACTTTGCTATTTTTGAGCCGGGTGTATTTACGAGCCTTTGGGCGATAATAGCTTGCCTGATTGCGATAGATTTCCACCAAAAGTCCCGCACCCAGGTAGTTCTAAAACCTGCTCCTTTTGTAAAAGCGATAGGGGTTGTAGTCTCCTTAGTATTGGTTTGGGCTTACTTTAATTACGCTCTCATCCCCGTAGCTAAAAGTACCGCCGGAATCCAACGGGCCCACCGGGCCATCTCTGATAGCCAATTTCAACAGGCTCATAACCTCTTAAACACCGCCGCCGAGGATGATTGTTTGAGTCCCGCCGCATTGTCCCTGAACGGCCGGCTGTATCTGCATCACTTCGAGCTAACGCAAAGCAGGAACCGGGATTTGCTTGCCGGCGCCGAAGCCGGTTTGCTTGAAGCAATAAGCCGAAACAGCGCCGATTTCAAAAACTTTGAGAAACTAACCGTCGTTTACGACAATTTCGCGAAATTAACACCGCACAAAAAAGACGATTGGCTCGAAAAAGCCTACAATAGTGCAGAAGAAGCGGTCAAACGTTATCCCGGCTCCGGCCGATTGCGAATCGAATTAGCCAAAATCGCCGAACAATTAGGCAAAACCGATACTGCCATCAACCAGTATAACGAAGCAATCAATATCGAAGATAAATATCGCCGCCAGTTCCAGGAGATGTACCCCGGACGTGAAATATTCAGCCGGCTCGGTGAAGAAAAATATAAAAGAGCAAAACAGCGGATAGACTCTCTATCCCTACTGTCCCTGTGAAGTAATCAACGTTTTCCGCCATCTCTCTTTACATATACACGATTCCACTCTATGATCGTGCCAATATGGATTTTTGGCCAACAAAGATCATGTTTCCAACGCTTCACATAGCTGTCAGTGCCGAGTTTAAGGTCGGACGTCAGCCTTCCTGCACAACCTTCAGCCCCATCAACTGGGCCAGGTGGCGGATGCTCTGGGTGTGGTCGCCGTAGTAGGCGACGCGGTGCAGAGAGGCATAGTAGTCCTTGGCGCTGGCGCCGAGCGCGCCGCCGCCCCAATCGGCCAGCAGCCTGTCCGCGTCGTCCACCTCGGCCACGAGTTCCGTCCGGCAGCCTCGTTCTTCACCTTTGGGGACCTTGGGGACCTCGATGATCTTGCCGGTGAACATCAGCAGGGTGTCGAGGTGGACCAATTTGGTGAAGCTGAGTTTTTGCCCGATGCGATAATGGACCTCGGTAACCGCACCGCCACGGACCTCGGCGTGCCGGCGGAGCAGATAGGGTGCCTTGGGACCGTCGGGACCCTCCATTTTCAGCGGGGCCGAGCAGTGGGAAAGATGAAAGGCGTTCCTGGAGGTGTCAACACCGCCGGCATTGCCCAGGAAACCAGCCCGGTTGAGCGCGTGCTGGAAAATCAGCATGGTCAGCAGGCAGTCCATGTCTCCGTCGCAGGCAGCGGGGATTCCTCGGCCGTTCAGGCGTGAAAACCCAAGACAGGGAAAGCCTCGCGACAGCCAGCCCATGCACGTTCCAACACATAGACCGTCAACGCGGTTCTCGGCGATGAGCTGGTTCAAGGTCAGACTGGCCCGCGCGGCCTTGAGGACGTCCTCCTGGTTTGGTTCGACAATACCCTCTGCCTCGTCAAGCCACCGCTTGGCCTCTGCTTTGGCGGCGCGTTCGTCCACGTTGGCCATGACTTCGTCGTAACGTCCGTCGGCGATGACCACCATTTCCACCCCAAGCCGCTGTTTCACTTTTTCGGGCGTGTAGGACTCGGGCGTGCCCTTGAATGGCGGAGAGACGAGTACCCGGCTCCGTCGCAACAGCGGGATTACCCTGAGTAATGATGCGGCTCGTTCCAGCTCGTCGTAGTCGCTGCTGTTGAACAGGGTGATTGGGTGTCCCTCCTCGCGCCACGGATTCACCAGGCACCAGTCGTGCCCACCGATTATCGGCATATGAAAGACGGCCACCGGTCG
>CAZWKM010000133.1:0-5978 GCA_964634165.1 uncultured Pirellulales bacterium
CTCGCAATGACATTACAATCTGTTATTCTTGTTCGGTATGATGAAGTGGTCGGGCACAGGGAATTGCGAGCATAAAAGCAAAGCCTCTTTTCCGACCTCTTCGATTACCGATTCATTGTCAATATTTTCAACCACCTTATTTATAAAGGAGGCGATTTGCTCGGCCTCCGGCTCCTTCATTCCACGCGTGGTAATGGCCGGCGTTCCTATACGCAGTCCGCTGGGGTCAGAAGGATGAGCCGGGTCTAAAGGTGTGGTGTTATAATTAGAAACGATTCTTGCCCTGTCCAACGCTTTCGCCAGTTTTTTGCCGGGGATGTTTTTATTTCGCAAATCGATTAAGATTAAATGATTGTCGGTTCCGCCTGATGAAAGGTTGAACCCGTATTCGAGCAGCTTCTCGGCGAGAGCTTTTGCATTTTTGACTATCTGTTTTGCATAGGCAATAAACTCGGGTGTATCAGCTTCAGCCATTGCTACGGCGATGGCGGTTAATGTGTGCATATGCGGGCCGCCCTGCAGGCCCGGGAAAACAGCGTTGTCCACATTTTCTGCGTGTTCTGCTTTGCATAGTAACATTCCGCCGCGGGGTCCTCGCAGTGTCTTATGGGTCGTGGTTGATACGATGTCGGCGTAGGGCACCGGGCTTTTGTGTATGCCGGCTACAACAAGGCCGGCAATGTGGGCTATATCGCTGACGTGATATGCACCGACTCTCTGAGCTATCTGGCCGAATATTTCAAAATCAATCTCGCGAGGATATGCCGTGGCGCCGGAGATGATGATTTTGGGTTTGTGCTTTTTTGCGAGCTTTTCAATCTGGTTATAGTCAAACCTGCCGGTATCCGGGTTGACTGTATATTGGACGGAATTAAATATTTTACTTGTTACACTGACTTTCCAGCCGTGGGTTAGGTGCCCACCGTGCGGGAGAGCGAGGCCCATAATCGTATCGCCGGGTTGAACGAGAGCCAGATATGCGGCCCAGTTGGCGACTGAGCCGGAATATGGCTGGACGTTTGCGTGGTCGGCCTTGAATATTTTTTTTGCCCGCTCCCGGGCCATTTTTTCGATGAGGTCGGTTACCTGCTGGCCTTCGTAGTATCTTTTGTTTGGGTATCCTTCGGCATATTTGTTTGTAAGGCAGCTTCCGCTGGCCAACATTACGGCCCTGGAGACGTAGTTTTCCGAGGGTATGAGTCGAATTGAGCCGCTTTCGCGTGCCGCTTCCTGTTTTATAAGCTCGTAAATCTGCGGGTCATACAACCCAAGAGCATTTACCATATTAGTTCTCCTAAAGTCGTATCTGGTGTTTGGTATCTCGCATCCGGCTTCAAGAAATACGCTTGAGGATGTATATCACAGCTTGACTTTTTATACAAGTATTTATTTGTTGACAGAGTTGAGCCGAAGATTAGGATAGGCGGGTTAAATGAGGTATCAGACAAAGGAATCGGCTACAAGGTATGGAAGATAAAGGTATAGGAGAGTCTGTTAAGGCGGCGGTTTTTTTTGAAAGAGCCCGGAAGGTAGCGGAGACGAATAATTTCGACTATGCCATAGATATGTACCTTGAAGGTTTGCGATGCACTCCTGATGCGCTGCAGCACGGCCATATACCGCTTCACGAACTGGCGCTGGTCAGACAGGGGAAGGGCGGTAAGAAGCCGTCGATGATGGAAAGAATGAAGCGTCTGCGAGGTAAAACGCCTCTTGAGCAGATGCTTAACGCCGAGTACCTTTTAGCCAAGGACCCCGGCCATTTGCCTTATGCTGAGGCGATACTAAAAGCTGCGGTGGCAGGCGGTTACAATAAAATAGCTAAATGGATTGCTGATTTGGCGTTTCAGGAAAATAACGCAGCTCGCAAACCATCTTTACAAACATATATCCTGTTAAAAGATTCGTACAAAGCGATTGGAGAATTCGACCGGGCAATTTTAGCGTGCCAACATGCCTCGCGTCTTAAGCCGGAGGACGGAGACTTGGCGGACGAGTTTAAGAACCTCACGGCTGAGCTGACTGTTGCCAGGGGCAGGTATGACCAGGAGGGTGATTTCAGGCAATCCATCAAGGACCGTGAGGGGCAGGAAAAACTTCACGCCCAGGAGGGTGTTGTCAAGACGGAGGACTACCGGGTCCTGGCAGTTGAAGAGGGCAGGAGAGCATTAGCCGAGGACCCCAATCTGCCAAAGCACATATTTAATTTGGCGCAGGCGCTGTCCGATTTGCGAACAGACGAGGCGGAGAATGAAGCGATAGAGCTGCTGGAGAATGCGTATAAAAGTAAAAGCGATTTTAGCTTTGAGCAGCGGGCAGGGCTGTTTAGAATAAAACAGCTCAAGCGTAAGTTAAGACAGGCAAAAACTGCTCTTGAGACTAAGCCGGACGAGGTGCAAGCCAAGGCCAAGGTCGCAGAATTGTCGGCACAAGTGAACAGCACGGAATTAGAGCACTATCGGCTGTGTGTGGAGAACTATCCGACCGACCTGCAGGCCAAGTACGAATATGGTGTTCGTCTGGTTCGGAATAAACAGTATGACGATGCAATACCTTTGTTCCAGGAGGCGCAGAAAGACCCGAGACGAAAGATTTCATCGATGGATAAAATAGGGTACTGCTTTTATATGAAGGGCTGGTTTGCAGATGCGATCGATGTTTTTACGCAGGCGATAGAGGCCTACGAGATAAAAGACGACGGTGTCGCCAAGGAATTGCGGTACAATCTGGCGTGCTCTTATGAGCAGAAGGGTGATACGGAAAAGGCGCTGGAGATTTTTCGCAGAATTGCTCAGCTTGATTTTTCATACAAGGATGTCCGCCAGCGAGTAGATGAGTTGAGAAGGAAGGGAATTGAGCCAACCTCTCAATAAGATTACGAAAACCACACACCAACGAGGTCAAAAGTAAGAATCAAAAATGGTAGATATTAATACGAAAGAGAGTCCCTTTAGTCCAGGAAAACCAGTTCAACCTGAGTATTTCGTTGCTCGGATTAAGGAGATACAGAGGTTAGAGAGAGCCGTCAGGCAGACGGTTTCAGGTAGAAACGAAAATATTTTTATCACGGGGCAGCGCGGAATCGGAAAAAGTTCGTTGGCGGGGTTTATCCGGTACTTTGCAGAGAAGGAACACAGCTTGATTGGAAGTCACTGCTATTTGGGTGGGGTCCGAAGCCTGGAAGATATGATGGGGGTGATTTTCCAGAGACTTTTACAGGACTGCGCGGACAAAACACTTTTTGATAGATTAAAAGATCTTTTTGGAAGATATGTAAGAAGTGTAACATTTTTTGGTATGGGAGTTGAGTTTACAAAAGATAAAAGTGAGCTGCGAACATTGGTCGACAATTTTCTACCAGTGATGCGAAAAATATATGACGAAGTCAAAGAAAACGGCAAGAAAGGATTAGTCCTTATACTGGATGATATGAATGGTATCAGCGATGTACCTCAATTTTCTCAGTTTCTAAAAAGTTTCGTTGATGAGTTAGCGACTTCGGGCAAACCCTTACCCCTTTTTCTGGTCCTTGTTGGGCTTCCCCAAAGAAGAGAAGATTTAATAAAACATCAACCTTCAGTTGCGAGGATTTTTGACGTTGTTGATTTGCCGACGATGAACCAAAGTGAATCGGAAGAGTTCTTTCATGGTATGTTCGGTAAACAAGACATTACTTTGACCAGCGAAGCGCTTTCTATGATGGTGGGGCTATCAGGTGGATTTCCAATGCTTATGCATGAAGTTGGAGATTCTGTTTTTTGGCAAGATTCAGATATGCGTATTGATGAAAGTGATGCCATTAACGGTATAACAGAAGCGGCAAGAACCGTAGGTAAAAAGTATATCGACCCACAGATATCTACGGTATTAAGAAGTAAAACGTATACTTCTATTCTACGTAGAATCAGTGAGATGCCATCGGGATTTGGTGCAACGTTTGGGCGTCAGCAGGTCTTACAAGAAATTCCTCAGCAAGAGCAGAGAAACTTAGATAATTTCCTGCAAAGAAGCAGAGAGTTAGGCATTATTGAGACCGCGGAAGCTCGCGGTGAATATAAATTCGTTAATCCACTTTATCACTTATACATATGGAATGAAGCCAGAAATAAGGCGGGGTAGCTGTTTTTCTAAAATTGGTTGTAGAGTCGAAGGTAGAGGAGTAACAGAAGTTTTTTAGGAGATTACAGTGGCACATTCGTTATCAGCGAAAAAAAGAGTGAAACAAAATGCCAAAAGAAAGACGATTAGTCGCGCACGCAAAAGCCAGGTAAAGACACAAATTAAGCATTTTGAGACGGCTTTGAGCGGCGGTGACGTAGAGGCGGCGAGCGAGCAATACCAGCTCATTGTCCGCAAGCTGGACAAAACCGCTGCTACGAGCACAATGCATAAAAGAACAGCCGCACGAAAGAAATCACGCCTTGCCAAGCGCCTTAACAGCCTTAAGGCAAAGAAGGGATAAAACGTCGCTCGTGAGCCGCAAGGCGTTAGACGACAATTATAAGTATTGTGTTGCTCGTGACATAAGAGTTGCCCAGTAGGGTCCCGAGCGGCGATAGAATCAGATTTGGAGGTATAAAGAAATGGATACACGCTTTATTGAAGGTGTGTTGCTGAGATGTTTCATATATGGCTTTGTGCTGCTGCTGGTTTGGTTTGTGTTGTTCTTAGCTGCAGGTGGGTGGATGTATGATTTTCATGGCGCGATGTTCGACATAACCAAGCACGAGTTCGATGTAATGAATTACTGTGGGATGGGATTGCTCAAGATACTTGTGTTTGTGGGCTTTCTCATTCCATATATAGCGATTCGATTGACCGCCAAGAAGCAGAAGTCGTCTAATTAGTCGATTAAGCGGGCGTTTTTGTTCCGCGAAGCCGGCGCTTATCTCCAACGTTGGAGAGGACCATGTTTGGTAAGAAAGTATTGTTTACAGGTTTTTTTGTTGGGCTGTTTGTTGCACAGGCGGTATCCGGTGCAAACACGGACGCCAATGCGGCAATTAGCTTCTTCGGGATTAAGTCCCCTATCGTGCTGCGGGGTGATTCAAGAATAGCCTATCGTGACCCGGCCGCGCTCTATTATGCCGGGTCATTCTATCTGTTTTATACGCTCGTGCGAACGGAAGAAGACGGCCTGATCTATTCGTACACGGCTGTTAGTACATCGCGCGATTTGCAGGATTGGTCAACGCCCAGAATCATCACGCCGAAAGGACAGCACCGCAACTTCTCAAGTCCAGGGAATGTGGTGCGATTTGCGGACGACTGGGTTCTGTGCCTGCAGACGTATCCGCGGCTGGAGTATCGGCGGGGTGAGAAGCTGCGCTGGGCCGACGGAAACGCCCGTTTGTTTATCATGCGGAGTAAGGACCTGGTGCACTGGAGCGAACCGGAGTTGCTGTGTATAAAGGGCCCGGATGCAGCAGTGGAGCAGATGGGGCGAATGATTGACCCGTACCTTATTGAAGACAAGGATGAACCCGGCAAGTGGTGGTGCTTTTATAAACAAAACGGGGTGAGTCTTTCGTGGTCCTACGACATCGAGAACTGGACTTATTTCGGGCGTGCCGATAGTGGTGAAAACGTGTGCGTTCTCGCTGACGGTGACGAATATGTGCTCTTTCATTCTCCCGGCAATGGCATCGGAGTCAAGCGCTCGAAGGATTTGAAACAATGGCGTGATGTCAACGGTCTAATCACACTCGGCCAGCAGCAGTGGCCCTGGGCGGAAAACAGAATTACGGCGGGAGTTGTGCTGGATTTACGAAAAGAACGTCGCATTGGAAAATACCTGATGTTTTTTCATGGTGGCGGCCCAGGGAAGAAGAAGACCCAAGATAATGTGGATGCTAATTGCTCTTTAGGGATTGCATGGAGTGATGATATAAAGAACTGGAGCTGGCCCGGAAAAGCTCCTGTTCAACAGGGCGCTGCAGCGGACGCAAAGAATTGGCGTCGCTGAGTTTGCACCCCCG
>CAZWKM010000134.1:0-1254 GCA_964634165.1 uncultured Pirellulales bacterium
TACCTGAGTCATTATGCCGTCCATACCAGGTTGCTGGGCAAAGATGAGCTGGTTGCCAAATACGAAAAAAAGCCCGGCTCCGGCAGAGGGAGCAGGGCCAGCCGGAATAACCCCCACCTTGCTGCGCAGCTCGAAAGCATAGATGAAGGTGTGGGGATGATTATGAAGAAACTCGACGAGCTGGGCCTGGCGTCAAAGACGGTTCTAATCTTTACAAGCGACAATGGCGGTGAGAGCCGTGTAACCTCTAACGCCCCGCTTCGAGGCGGCAAGTCCACGCTTTATGAGGGCGGGGTACGCGAGCCGTTAATCATTTGTTGGCCCGGAGTGGTGAAAGCGGGCAGTGTGTGCAACACACTGACCGCCAATGTTGATTTCTACCCGACGTTTCTGCAGTTCGCGGGCTACAAAGCAGACCCGCGACAGTACCTTGATGGCGTTTCCATCCTGCCGTTGCTGAAGAATCCCAGGGCCAAACTTGGGCGCGACACGCTGTACTGGCACTATCCGCTCAAAAAGCCGCACTTCCTCGGCGGACGGTCATCCGGGGCAATCCGGCAGGGCAACTGGAAGCTTATTGAGTTCTTCGATAACGACATGGTCGAACTCTACAACCTCGCCGAGGATGTAGGAGAGAGACATAACCTGGCCGAGAAGCTGCCCGGCAAAGCCGCCGAGCTTAAAGAGCTGCTGGCAAAATGGCGGGCCGACGTTGGGGCCAGGGTTGGAATCGGGACGTAAAATGAACTACAATCGCAAACAGCAAAGCAAAGAAGAAATAGTTATGAAAGGCAAACAAAGAACAAAGATTGTTGTATGTCTGGCCGCGGCGGTTCTTGTCCTTGTCATCGGTAGAGCGAATTGGGTGCACGCTGAGGGAATTGAGAAGTCCGCGTCCGGTTTGGAATCGCTGCCTGGGCTGTGTGACTTCGAGATGCGGCGAATCACGTCGGCCGACACGACCGGCGGCAACAGGGATTGGCGTGTTTTGGAACCCGGCGAAACACTCGTTTTGGCCGACATCAAGGGGCCCGGCTGCATCGTTCATTTCCGTGACAACGTCACCAGTCGCGAAAAGCACCATTTGCAGATAAACATCCTGCGAATGTACTGGGACGGTGAAGCTACCCCGAGTGTCGAGGCCCCGATTGGTGACTTCTTCGGTGTCGGCTTCGGCTTCACGGAGAAATACTCTTCAGCGCTGATGAACATCGACCAGCGGCGGGGCAGTATCACCGACCCTTCGGCCTACGG
>CAZWKM010000134.1:1354-5903 GCA_964634165.1 uncultured Pirellulales bacterium
TATTACGGCGTCACCATCAATGAGAAGCCGTTCGCAACGGCGTACCGCTGGCACGTACCCGACCCTGTCCCGTTCAAAAAGTCCATTCGCTTCCTGATTGAGCACGGCAGGGGCACTGCGCCGTTTCGCTCCAACAATTTCTACTACAGCGTGGCATACTGGTACCAGACCGAGCCGCACGCCCCGTTCCCGAAGATGGCAGGTGTCGCCGAGCGGATAAGCTGGGCTAATCCGGTCCGCAACTGATTTACTATTCAACGAGAAAAACAGGGAGAAAATGATATGAGAACATATTTGACACGTCGTGATTTCTTGAAAGCTGTGGGTTTTGGAGCTGCTTCTCTGGCCGTGCCAAGCTGCATGGGCAGTGACACAAGGCGTGGGAGCAAAGAATCTGCAGACAAGCCGAATTTCATAATCATTTTCACCGACGACCAGGGCTATCAGGACGTTGGCTGTTTCGGTTCACCGCATATAAATACGCCGAACCTGGACGGTATGGCCGCTGAAGGAATGAAGTTTACGGACTTCTATGCGGCAGCTTCGGTTTGTTCGCCATCCCGTGCGGCCTTGCTGACCGGCTGTTACCCTCCACGCGTCAGTATCACAAAAGTGCTGTTTCCGAGTGACAGTATCGGCCTGAATCCTGCTGAAATCACTATTGCTGACATTCTAAAAGCTCGGGGTTACGCCACCGCCTGCGTCGGTAAATGGCACCTGGGTCACCTGCCCCAGTTCCTGCCCACAAGCAACGGCTTTGATTCATACTTCGGCATTCCCTACTCCAACGATATGGACGGTGTCAGGGGCAAGAATCGAAATCTCGACCGGGCGTGGCAGCAGAAGGACTACTCACCATGGAATGTTCCACTGATGCGCGATGAAAAGGTCATCGAGCGGCCGGCAAACCAAACAACCCTGATTGAACGCTATACTCAGGAGGCGGTAAAGTTCATCCAAAAAAACAGTAACAAGCCTTTCTTTCTTTACCTACCGCATACGATGCCGCATATTCCACTGTTCGTCTCCGATGAATTCTACGTCGAAGACGCCCACAAGGCATATAAAGCAACGATTGAGCAGATAGACTCATCTGTGGGCCGGGTTCTTGAGGCCCTTAAAAAGGCCGGTGTGGATAGCAAAACGCTCGTAGTCTTTACAAGCGACAACGGCCCGTGGCTGGGCAAGAAGCATCACGGCGGCTCTGCCCTGCCACTGCGTGACGGCAAGTTTTCCACCTACGAGGGCGGGATGCGGGAGCCGTGCATTGTGCGGTGGCCCGGTCGGGTGCCGGCGGGCACCGAATGCGGCGAGGTTTGCGCGACGATTGACCTGCTGCCGACGTTTGCAAAGTTAGCGGGCGGTAAGGCGCCGAGCGATCGTGTGATTGACGGCAGAGACATCTGGCCCTTGATGGCCGGCAGGCCGGGAGCAAAGTCACCACACAAGGCGTTCTTCTATTACAGAGGCAACAATCTTGAGGCGGTCCGAAGCGGCAGATGGAAACTGCGCCGCAGGAAGAAAACCGAACTGTACGACCTTGAAGCCGATATCAGCGAAAAGAACAACCGGGCGGATGAGCATCCTGAAATCGTTAAGCGTTTGACGGATATAATGGAGGACTTTGACCGCGAATTGAAGGCAAACACTCGACCACCAGGAAGGGCTTCAGAAAGGAAAAAATCATAAACCGGTAAACTTAGTTTGGCCGGATGATAACAGGAAACGAAAGCAGGAGGAAACAGATATGAGGACATTCGGAAAAAATCGTCGTGATTTTTTGAAGGCGATGGGACTGGGTGCGGCGACGCTGACAATGCAGGGCTGCGCGAGCGCCTCTGAACTAATTTCGGGCAGGGCTGCGAAGAATCAGGGACGACGGCTGAATATCCTCTGGATCAGCTGCGAGGACACCAGCTGCGATTTGGGGTGTTACGGCGATGATTATGCCGATACGCCCAATCTCGACCAACTGGCACGGCAGGGGAGGCGTTACAGCAACGCTTTTGTTGTATATCCTGTTTGTGCCCCGACGCGGTCTTCGGTAATTACGGGGATGTACCCGAGTACGATCGGGACCATGCACATGCGAACGTCATTGAAGGGCTACGAGGCTGTTCCTCCGCCGCAGGTCAAGTGCTTTACGGAGTATCTTCGCGCATCGGGCTACTATTGCACAAACAATTCCAAGACCGACTACCAGTTCGCTCCGCCGTTCACTGCGTGGGACGAGAGCAGTAAGAGGGCCCACTGGCGCAACCGGCCTGAAGGCTCGGCATTTTTCAGCGTCATCAATCTGACAGTCTCGCACGAGAGCCGAAGCTGGCCCAGGAAGGGTGAGAAGCTAATTCACGACCCGGGCAAGGCGGTGCTGCCTCCGTATTGGCCCGATACGCCGGTGGTTCGGAAGAACCTGGCGCGGTATTACGACAATGTAACCAAAATGGACCAGCAGGCGGGGGAGATTCTTCGGCAGCTCGAGGACGACGGACTGGCTGAGAAGACGGTGGTGTTTTTCTGGGGCGACCATGGCCGGGGACTGCCGCGGCACAAGCGCTGGGTTTACGATTCGGGGATCCACGTGCCGCTGATTATTCGCTGGCCGGGCCGGATCAAAGGCGGCGAGGTCTGTGAGGACTTAGTTAGTTGTGTGGACTTTGCCCCGACGGTGCTGAGCATCGCCGGCGTGGCAATTCCGGCGTATATGCAGGGCAGAGCTTTTCTGGGTGGGCAGAAGGGCAAGACGAGAGAGTACATTTTTGCCGGGCGAGAGCGTATGGACGCAAAGAGCGACGATCATATTCGATGCGTTCGTGACAGGCGGCACAAATACATTCGCAACTTCATGCCGGAAAAGCCATACGCCCAGCCGATTCCTTACCGCGACAAGATGCCGATTATGCAGGAGTGGCGCAGGCTCAACGCCGAGGGCAAACTTACGGGGCCGCAGAGACTATTTTTCCGGGAGACCAAACCGGCCGAGGAGCTTTATGACATTGTTAGCGACCCGCACGAGATAAACAACCTGGCCGAGTCGCCCGCACATCGAGAGGTGATCGAGCGGATGCGGGGTGTTCTGGATGAGTGGATAAAAAAGACGGGCGATCTTGGCGGCATCCCGGAAGATAAGCTTATCGAGCGGATGTGGCCCGGGCGAAAGCAGCCTGTTACGGCCACGCCTGCTGTCGAGACGACCGCCGCCTCAGACAGCGAAGTTACTGTGATAATTACATGCGCCACCGAAGGTGCCTCCATTGGGTACCGAGTTGGGAGTGATGGGCGATGGCTGCTTTACACGGAGCTGGTCCGGCTGGCCGGCGGTACCGAACTTTGGGCCAGGGCTGTTCGCATCGGCTACAAGCCGAGCGGCGAGATCCACAAAATCGTGGGGCCTTAGGGATGCGGTGAAGTTCGGCCAAAACAAAGGGGAACGTGAATAGGAGAAAAAGAACATGAATACGCATTGCTGCGCACGGCGTGATTTTTTGAGGGCGGTAGGTTTAGGGATAGGGTCTCTGGTTTTTTCCGGGTGCACGGGTGCTTCCGAGCTATCGGGCGGTGGTAGAAGTACGAAAAATCGGCCGAATATTCTTTTTTGCCTTGCGGACGATTGGTCCTGGCCGCACGCAAGCATCGCGGGGGACAAGGTCGTCAGGACGCCGACGTTCGACCGGGTGGCCCGTGAGGGTGTGTTGTTCAACAACGCATTTGTTACGGCCCCCTCGTGTACGCCGTCGCGTGGTTCGATAGTAACGGGGCAGTGGCACTGGCGGCTGGAGGAAGGCGGGAACCTGTGGAGCACGCTGCCGGCGAAGTTCGAGGTGTATCCGGATATACTGGAACGGGCCGGTTATCACGTGGGTTTTACCCGCAAGGGCTGGGGGCCCGGTCGCGACGGGCCGGGTGGGCGAAAGCGCAATCCCGCCGGGCCGAGGTATAAAAACTTCGGGCAGTTCCTGGCAGCGCGGCCGGCCGGCAAACCGTTCTGCTTCTGGTTCGGCAGCTACGACCCGCACCGGGGCTACAAGTGGAAATCGGGTGTCAACAGTGGTATGAAACTTGAGGACGTTGAAGTGCCGGCTTGCCTGCCGGACAGCGAAGAGGTGCGTATGGACATCTGTGATTACTACTGGGAGGTTCAGCGCTTCGACCGGGAAGTGGGAGAGCTATTGAAGACACTGGAAGAAAACGGTGAGTTGGACAACACGCTGGTCGTGATTTCCGGCGACAACGGAATGCCATTCCCGCGGTGCAAGAGCAACCTTTACGATATGGGTACGAACGTGCCGCTGGCGGTCCGCTGGCCAACGAAAGTGAAGGGCGGCCGGGTTGTGGAGGATTTTATCAGTCTGTCGGATTTGGCGCCAACGTTTCTGGAGGCGGCTGGACTGAAACCCACCGCGGATATGACAGGGAGAAGTTTTGTGAATGTATTGACATCCGGTAAATCCGGACGGGTGGACCGGATGCGCGACCACGTCCTGACCGGCAAGGAGCGTCATGTGCCCTGCCAGGAAACCGGTATGGGCGGTTATCCAATGCGGGCGAT
>CAZWKM010000135.1:0-5870 GCA_964634165.1 uncultured Pirellulales bacterium
ACAGAATATTCGGCCTGTCCTTTCTTTCAAACAGCTTTGAACTGCTCACGCATCCCGGCATTACCATTGCTGTCGCCCCCAGCCCCACGCCTTTTAGAAAATCACGCCGATTCATCCCGTTAGAAATCTCTCTTTCTGTAGAATGTTCCACGCTTATAGAATTTCTAACGGGATTCATAATAACTCCTTTTAACTACGCTCTTATTCTGTTTCTCTTTTCTTCTTTTGGCCTTTCCGTTTTTTTGCTGTTTTCACATCGGGGGCGGGAATCCAAATGTTTAGCCCCGGCTCGAAGTCGCGGTCATCCGTCACATAAACCTCTTTCCTTTCGGCTTTTTAGGTTCAATCTGCGGCCGCGGCTCGACCCGATTCTGCTTAACCCACTTATCAATCCTGGCCACAATCTGCGGATGCTCTGCTGCGATATTGTTCTGCTCGCCGATGTCCTTGCTCAGGTCGTACAGCTCGAACGGCGCGCTGCTCTTTGGCCGAACAGCTTTGAACTTGCCCATCCGCACCGCCTGTGCCGGCCCGCCCGGTTCGTTCCTACGTTTGGCCCAGTTATACCTGCCCCACTCCCAATACAAAAAAGCGTGCTTTTTCTGCTCCTTTTCTCGCCCCGTCAGCGTCGGCACAATCGATATCCCGTCGATATTCCCCAGCATATACTTCCTTGACCGGGCCAGCTCAACAAAAGTCGGCATCATATCCGCAAAATAGCACGGCAGGTTACTTGTAGCCCCCGCCTTTATCTTACCCGGCCATCGCGCAATCAAAGGCACACGAATGCCACCCTCGTACATTGACCGCTTGTATCCTTTCAACGGCCCGCTCGAATCAAGCACGCCGTCAAACCGCTGCGCTGCGCCGTTATCCGAGCAGAAAAACACAATCGTGCGCTCATCGAGCTCAAGGTCTTTGAGCAAAGCCAGCAGCTCACCAACGTGGCGGTCGAGCATTGTATCCATCGCCGCTACTACCTTCGCGTTCTTCGGCCAATCCTTGTCCTTGTACATCGCCCAGGCCGGCTCCGACTCAGGTATCTGGTACTTGCCGTGCGGCGGCGTCCACGGCGCATAGCAAAAGAAGGGTCTGTCCTTATTCTTACGAATAAAATTCAGCGTCTGCTCGAAGATGCGGTTGTGCGTATAACGCTCCATACTGCCCGGGCCGCCGGTCATAGGCACCTTCCGGCTGTTGCGCCACAAATACTCCGTCCAGTAGTCGTGCGCATGCACCTGGTGGTAGTACCCGAAGAACTCATCAAAGCCCTGCTTCTCCGGCACTCCGGCGGTACCAACGTCTCCCAGCCCCCACTTACCGTATCCGCCGGTCGCGTACCCGCTTCTTTTGAGCACTTCCGCCACTGTAACATCATCGTCGCGCAGCGCGATTCCGCCCGTATTGCCCCGCACGCTGGTATGGCCCATATGAAGCCCGGTCATTAGTACGCTCCGCGCCGGCGCGCAAACGGTACAGCCGGAGTATGCATCCGTAAAGCGCATCCCATCCTCCGCCATCCTGTTGATATTTGGCGTCTTGATCTGCTTGCCTCCGTAACAGCCCAAATCCGCCCAGCCCATATCGTCCACAACAATAAAGACAATGTTCGGCCTCTCTTCAGGCCTGGTGTCGGCAGACCCAGCCAGACTGCTTGCACATCTTCCCATTGCCAGCGACATAGCACCTGCACCAGCCGCCCTCAAAAAATCTCGACGTTTCATTGATTTCTCCCATACTTACTTACAGTTCTCTTTACTTTGTTCGCTTGTCCCGTTAGAAGTCCACACGGTCGCAAGCAAATAAACTTATAGCGCGGTTTACTTACTTCTAACGGGGCAAGCCTTTTCGCTTCTCCGCTTGGGGACGCCTTATGGCGTTTGCCGGTTTCGCATCGGGGTCGTACAGGGGATTCTTTTCGGTCGGAACCGGGGCCTCGACGGATTTGCGCCAATTGAGCATGATCTTGTGCAGTTGCTTTGTCTTTTCGGGCATCGTCTCGGCCAGGTTGTTCTTCTCGCTGATGTCGTCTTTGAGGTTGTACAGCTCGAGTCTGCCGTCCTCGAAGAACTCAATCAGTTTCCAATCCCCCTGCCGGACTGCCCCTGCCGGTGTTGCACGCCACGGCCTCTGCCGCTCGTTATACGGCTCAAGATAGGCGGGAAAATGCCAGAAGATAGCTTTGCGTTTCAGACTATTTGCTCCTTTGAGCAGCCCGGCAATGCTCTCGCCGTCGAGGAGATGTCCCGACGGCTTCGGTGCGCCCGTCATTTCCAGGAATGTCGGGTAGAAATCGAGACCAATTACAGGCACATCGCAGACGCTGCCGGGTCTTGTCTTACCCGGCCAGCGGGCTATCATCGGCACACGGATGCCGCCCTCGTAGAGCATCCCCTTGGAGCCCCGCAGCGGCGACATCGAAGTCGCATTACCATATCCCCCGTTATCGGAGAAAAAGAATACTGCGGTATTGTCTCGCAGTCCAAGCTCATCGAGTTTGTCCACCACCCTGCCCACGCTCTGGTCCATGCTGTCAATCATCGCGGCGTACTTCGGATTGTTGTGAACGTCATCGCCCTTTTTCTTTTTATACTTCTCAATCAATTCCTTCTTCGCCTGTATCGGCGTATGTACCGCATGGTGAGACAGGTACAGGAAAAAGGGTTTGTCGCGGTTTCGCTCGATAAACTTGACCGCCTCATCGGTCAGGCGGTCGGTCAGGTACTCACCTTCTTTATTGAAATATGCCCCGCTGTCTTTGCGAAACACCACGTCAAATCCCCGGTCCGCCGGCCGAAACGGCTTCGCATTGCCCAGATGCCACTTGCCTATACAAGCAGATGTGTACCCGGCCGCCTTCAAGGCCTCCGCAATCGTTACAAACTTCGTATCCAGATTCGTCTTGTTCGCTGTCGGTATCAGCTTTCGCAAACGCGCCTGGCCGCGCTCGGGACTGCCGACCGTATAGACCCCGTGTCGCGGTGTGTACTGGCCCGACATCAGGCAGGCCCGGGTCGGAGCGCAGTTTGGAGCGTTGGCATAAGCGCCGGTAAAGACCGTCCCCTCAGCGGCGAGCTTATCAATGCTCGGCGTTTCGTAATACTTGCTGCCGTAGCAGCCCACGTCTCTGAAGCCGAGGTCATCAATTAAAATGAACACAATGTTCGGCGGCCTTTTTGCTGCCCGCCCCGTTAGAAGTAAGTCGATGGGGGGCATCTGCTGCACCTTCGTGCGGACTTCTAACGGGGCCCGTCTTTGGCTGCTACTAACACAACTTGCCAATACCGATAGCGTTCCCGTCGAAGCCGCTGCAAAACCCATCCTCTTAAGGAATTCTCTTCTTGTCTGTTTGCCCATATCCCTTCCCCTTACTCAACGATTCCGCTTTGCGCAGAATATGATTAAAGCTATAAGCTAAAATTTATGGAATTCCGCAGCTTTATGCTTTTCGCTTCTTTATATTGTGATGAACCAAACGTGTCAACCCTGTTAGAGACTTTTTTCGTCGGCTGGTAAGTTTCCTGGCGTTATGCCGTTGGGTTTCTAACGGCGTCAATGATTAAAGGTTTCAGGCGGGATAACAGCGGGATTATACCAATAGCGAGATACGAACAACGGGATACGAGCTTCAGTATTCGGCTGAGGTTTTAACCGGCGTTTTTTTTGCTCGTCCCTGACACCTATCGCAATCGCATATCCCAACGTGCTTCAGATGTGATGTGCCGGCAATCCTCCTGGTCTCAATCAGCTTCGCCCCTTTCGCCTCCATCTTACGAAGTGCCAGCTTCGCCTCTCTCTTATTATGCGAACCCACCGCATCAACTACAACGCTCACTTTCTTGCCTCGCTGCAGCAGTCCCAGTGCCGTCGCCATAACAGCACCTTCACAGCTCGCACCGACCAGAACAAACTCACTGGCCCGCACCTCGGTCAGCAGTCTGTCAATCCGGGGCTCATCAAACGGGTCAACGCAGCGCTTGTGAAGGATGATTTGCTTGTACCGCCGAACTATATCTCTCGGCAAATCGGTGCTGCCGTCTGCCGCAAAGCTCATCCGATTACTAAGCAGCGTGTACCGTATCTTTTTTTGTCCGTTCGTGCCATCAATACAGTAGCCGACTGCGCCGCCGTTATTCTCGGGGTAAACCTCGCACGTCGAGATTATCGGGATATTTTTATATCTCGCCCACGCTATCATCCTGCGAATATGTCCCAGCACCCTCCTGTGGTTCCTTATACACGCCTTACCCCCGGCCAGCAGGAAGTCTCTTTGCGTATTGATATCTATAAGTATCTGCCTGCGCCGTGCTCTAAACAATTGCAGAATCATTTTTCAGATTCCTTTCGGTGCTCATTTTCCAAAAATCGGAAAATGAAGCCCTTTCTAATGCCTCCAAGCTTCGGCTCTAATCCTGCGATTCCACCAATTCCATTATACGTCCACGGAACCACAATTATTATCGGGATATCCCTGATTTAAGGGAGAAAAATACCCGATACCAACACTCCCGGAACAAGGTTCCGATAACAATTACACCGGCCAAAAAGCCACTTCACAGCGTCTTATCGAATATTCTCTGTATTTACTTTAATCACAATAAAGCCGAAAAGCAAGTGTAATCTTCACCTCAACGGCTGTTTTTTGGTATAATACATCGCCGAACCTTTGCTATCTTCTCTGTCTTGTGTATTTTAAACGGGTTTAACCGATGGCTCGAACATTAAAGGACTATCCTGCGGTCGCACTAAGCCCCGAAGATTTGGACGGCAAAATCGATTTTGTCCGGATTTTCGGACGTTCCGGCCCCGTCCACATCGAAATCGGAACCGGAAAAGCCACCTTTCTGCTAAACGAAGCTATGGCCCAGCCGAACGTCAATTTCTTCGGCATCGAACGCGCCCGCAAATATTATCGCTGCGCCGTTGACCGCATCGGCCGATGGGACCTGAAAAACGTGCGGATAATTCGCACCGATGCCGCCGCCTTTTTAGCCGATTTCGTTCCGGACAACTCGATAGACTGCTTCCACATCTATTTCCCCGACCCCTGGCCTAAAAGACGCCATCACAAAAGACGCTTCTTCCACCCCGAAAATCTCCAGCAGCTCCTCCGATGCCTCAAAGCGGGCGGCAACTTAAAAATCGCTACCGACCACGCCGATTATTTTCAACAAATAAGGAAAGTCCTGGCAGTAGGGGCAGGCCAATGTGCCTGCCCTTCAGTAGTGGTAGGCCCACGGGCCTGCCCTTCACTTGAAGAGATTGAATTTCTCCCCGCCGCCGGCGCAGATACCGGCGAATGGACCGGCACAAACTACGAACGAAAGTACCTGAAAAAACAAATACCAATCTACACCCTCGCTGTAAGAAAAATATAGCCGATTCGCAAATCGGCTCATATTCACCGTCCACGAACTACGACATGAACTTCACGAGATACCAGCATCGAGTATCGAGCATCCGGTATCGAACATCGAATCAACGGCTTTCCAATTGCTTCAGCGTCGCCTGTGTTACTCGCTGCACATAATTATCCCTGTCTTTCAATCCTGCCCTTATCTGGTCCAACGCCGGCCGCGCCTTCTCTCCAATCCTGCTCAGAACAATCGCCGCATACAGCCGCGCCTTATCTGTCTTGTCTTTCAGCGCTTCTACCAGAACGGAAAGCCCCTCTTTCTCCTCACCCCAGTCGCACATCGCCTCGGCAGCGGCTATCTTTTTGTTGAGGATGTGCTTTCTTGTTGTTATCCCCCTCGCCAGCGAGTTGGCTGCCATCCGCAGATTCAGACAGTAAAGCCCTTCCGCACTTTTCTCTGGAAAGGAATTCATCATCTTGTTAAAGTTTTTCGCGGCAATGCGGGCAGACTTGT
>CAZWKM010000136.1:0-3704 GCA_964634165.1 uncultured Pirellulales bacterium
TCCGGGTTGCCGAACATCACGCCGATTTTCATACGGATTTGATTTATGAAAACAAGGGAAGTCTTGCTCTTGTTGATGACAGCGGTAAGCTTTCTCATCGCCTGGCTCATTAATCTTGCCTGCAATGCCATGTGGGTGTCACCCATCTGGCCTTCAATTTCTGCTTTTGGCGTCAGTGCAGCGACGGAATCAACCACTATGGCATCGACGGAATTGGACCTGATTAACATCTCGGTGATTTCAAGCGCCTGTTCGCCTGTATCGGGCTGGCTAATCAGCAGGCTGCTGACGTCGACGCCCAACTTTTTCGCCCAGGTTGGGTCCAGGACGTGTTCGGCATCGATAAATGCGACCACGCCGCCTGCACGCTGGGCGTTCGCAACGACGTGAAGCGCCAGAGTAGTTTTACCGGACGCCTCCGGCCCGAACACTTCGGTAACTCTGCCGCGCGGGATGCCCGCACCGCCGAGGGCGATGTCCAGCGATAATGAGCCGGTGGGTATGCCCTCAATTCTGGCGTACTTGTGCTCGTCCATCTGCATAATAGCACCCTGGCCGTATTGCTTTTCAATCTGCGCAATCACACGCTGCAGAGCAGTTTCTTTGCCGGTTGTTTGAGGCCTCAAACGCTCTATCTTGCTCTTACTTGTTTGGGATGTTTTTGTCTTTGCCATTTTTGCAACCTCCTTATTTTATATCTCGTACTTCGATTCTCATTTTACGCTTTTAGCTTAGTTTGTAATTTCCTAACAGAGTATAAATGGGGCCTTTCGGTGTTAACTGGCTCTGATAAACCGAGACCGAATCGGCCGAGATAATCCCGAGCTTAAAATCTCTGTAATCGTCGCTTATTGCCGCCAGCTTGACACCTGCCCTGGGATTCCTTACCCTGCAAAGTGTCAGATGGCCGGAAAACTTTCTCTTTTCCTCAGGCCAGCCGGCCAGGGCCAACTGCTGCTCAAGGTCCTTTTGCAACCCCAATAGATTGTCTTTTCCTTCGCCTGCGCCAACCCATAAAACTCTGGCACTTCTGCCGCCGAAATGACCGACGGTTTGTATATCCAGCTCGAATCTCTTGTGTCTGCCGGCAACCTCTTTGACTATATTGCAGACCTCAACGACTTTTTCGTCTTTAATTTCGCCCAGGAACTTCAGCGTCAGGTGTATATTCTGCGGATTTACCCATTTGACGTCGCCTTTTTTAATATCAATTTTGCTCTGGAGCTTCTGCTGCAAATCGCCTAAGGCCTCCCTGATTTTCTCATCAATATCTATCGCTATAAATACTCGCATTAGCTCATTAGCCTACTAAAAATGTGTTAGTTTTCGCAAGGTTTCAAATCTGCCATCGATATCAGTTTTATCTATCGAGGTCAATCCCTGCAGTGAAAAATCAGCAATCGTGAACGAGGCAGTCACTGTGCCGTAGGCAATTGCTGTCTTTAGCGACTCAGAATCGGTCTTGCCTGCTTGTGCCAGGTAGCCCATCAGGCCTCCTGCGAAGCTGTCGCCGGCACCTGTGGGGTCTTTGACTTCGACGGCTGGAAAGGCCGGCAGAATAAATTTATCGCCGTCAGCACTGCACATTATTGAGCCGGATCCGCCTTTTTTAATGATAACAACGCTCGGGCCCAAATACAAAATCTTCTCTGCCGCCTTTATTAAATTATGTTCGTCCGCCAACATCCTTGCTTCATCCTCGTTGATTATCAGGCAGTCGATTTTTTTAAGCAGCCGCTTTAAATCATCGAACTCATTCTCAATCCAGCAGTTCATTGTATCGGCCGCTGCGAAAGTGGGCTTTTCAACTTGTTCGAGCAATTGAAGCTGAAGGGCGGGCGCCGTGTTGGCAAGAAAAACGTATTCGCTGTCTTTATATTCATAAGGTACTTTCGGCGGTGCCTCGGCAAGGACGTTCAATTCCAGGCAATCAGTTCTTCTGTCATCCATATTATCGCTGTAAGTGCCTTTCCAGCGGAAGGTTTTGCTGTTTTCTCTAACCTCCAGACCTGTCAAGTCAACGTCCCTGCCGGCAAAGACCTCGGCCAAATCAAAGGGACAATCCGAACCGATAACGCCTGCGAGCCGAACCGGCGTAAAGAAGCTCGCCGCCATACTGAAATAAACAGCCGAACCGCCAATACAATTTTCATTAACGCCATAAGGCGTCTTAACCGTATCAATAGCTATTGAGCCGGTTACTAATAATGACATTTTTAAGCCCCTTTAAGCTTGAGTTCCTGTTCCGAATTTTTTCAGCGTGATAGCTACCCTTGCCAGTGTTTTCTCTTTGCCTAACATTTTGACCGAATCGAAGATTGGCAGACTGACCGTTGTTCCGCATAAAGCGACGCGCAGCGACTGAGCGATTTTGCCCAGGCCGACCTGTTTTTCCTCGGCTAAGTTGCGCAGCATAGTCTCGATATTCTCTTCAGTGAATTGCTCCATAGCCGCAAGTTTATCACGAACGATTTTCAGAACGGCCAGGCCGTTATTTTTTAACAAAACCTTTTCAACCGCTTTTTCATCATACTCTATTGCATCGTTGGCTAAAAATAGAAACCTGCTTTTTTTCTCAATATCAGCTAAGGTCCTTGCACCGGCACTGATTTCTAAAATTTTCCCGAGCGTCTTGTCGTCCGCGGAAATCACCGGAGATTCGATGGCTTTTAGGTAATCCTTAAAATGCTGAAGAAGCTTTTCTTTGCCCGCCTGACGGATGTGCTCGGTGTTGAAAGCAAGAAGCTTCCTGCGGTCGAACAAGCTGTTGGCCTTTGTCAAACGCGAAAGGTCAAAACAATCGATTAACTCGCCAAGCGGCATAATTTCACGGTCGCCGCCGGGGTTCCAGCCAAGCAGTGCAAGGAAGTTTACCATTGTTTCGGGCAGATAGCCGCTCCTGAAGAAATCAACGACGTTGATTTCCGGCAGGGCAACGCCAAGATACGTTGCCATTGCATCAATGCCGGGCATATCGAGTGTGGTCTTTCCCTTGATAAAAGTTTCGACCTCTTCAAGGGTAATGTTACCGGTCTCGGCAAGTTTTTCCAGGTCAATATCCTCTGCGGCCTTGATTGCCTTGCGAAGGGCCTTCGGACGCTCGCGTTTGGAAAGTTTGCCGCCCGTTTCGCTGATGGTAACGGACATATGAGCATACTTAGGAAGCTCGCCAAATCCCAGAGCTTTCCATAATGCCTGCTGGCCGGGCGTATTTGAGAGGTGTTCTTGGCCGCGAATGACATGGGTAACCTTCATCAAATAGTCATCAACCACACAAGCAAAGTTGTATGTTGGGAAGCCGTCGCCCTTTTGTATGATAAAATCGCTCATTTCCCCGGGCCCGAATTTTACTTCACCGCGAACAACATCTGTTACAACAATCTCGGTCAGCGGCATTGCAAAACGAACTGTCACCGATTTACACTGGGCCTTTGCCTTTTCAACATCGCTTTTGTTTGGGAACTCTTTGGGGCGGGAATAGGAAAAGGATTTTTTTTGAGCTTCAGCTTCTTTACGAAGTGCATCAAGCTCTTCTGGAGTATCGAAGCAGTAATAGGCCTTTTGTTCGTCGAGCAGTTTATTTATGTGTTTATCGTAGATGTCCATTCGCTGAGATTGTAGGTAAGGCCCATTGGGTCCGCCGACTTCAGGGCCTTCGTCCCACTGGATTCCGAGCCAGCGCAGGTCGTCCATAACCTGCCGGG
>CAZWKM010000136.1:3804-5845 GCA_964634165.1 uncultured Pirellulales bacterium
ATTGATGACGACATTCTCTGGGACGTCGTACAGAATAAAGTTCCCCAATTACTCACAGCGTTGGATGAATTTCTGAATAAACATCGTGAGAAGTAGGGCCAGGTGTAGCTTGATTCCCTCCAACTTCAACATAGGTTGGCGGTCCTATGATAAAATTTAAAAATTGTTTCACAAAAAAGAAGGTGCTGATTTCAGCAGCTGCCATTGTCGTTATTACAGGCATTGGTTTCACGCTAAACTGGTGGTATGAACTGCCAGGACCAGATGTGCCGCCGTATAGCGTTTCGTTTTACTTTGAAGAATCTCATTCCGCTTGGCCATCTCTCGATACGACAGCTTATCAGGAAAATGAACCTATCATCGCAAGAGGCTATGCGTATAAATTCGATGCAGACGCACCTGCGCCCGATATGTACGGTTTTTGGGGGCAAGGGCAAATTCACCCATTCACCTTCATAATAAAAGATCCTGACGGTCTTGTCTTTAAGTGGCAGAATAAACTTTCGCCGAAGAAATATCTTGATGAATTGAAACGATGGCAAAGCAAAACTCGTGGGATTCATTTCGCTTTTGATTTGCAGGATTGGGTTCCTAAAGGATTTAAGTGGAAGGCGGGACGTTACACCGTAAGCGGTTTCTATTCTGTAGCCCGTAAGAGGATAGAGATAAATGGATGGAGCGGGTTCTTTATGAAAGAGGTGCCTGATATTTTCAGAAATCCACCTGCCGACTTAAAAGTAAATCCGGCAACATTATTTAAACCGATGCTCTCGGCGGAAATTGAGGCTAATAGAACTTCCTACAATGTCGGCGATATCATTACACTAAGAGGATACGTCAAGAATATCAGCAAAGAACCTTTTATGATACAAACTCGCTATCCGTTTCGCGAAATTCGCCTTATTGCGCTGCCAGGAGAGGACTCCTTTCCAAACTTCAAATACTCAGCTCCGCTGCGATTGTCTGACTTTACTAAAATTGAGCCGGGGCAGCAAATTCTGCTCTTTGAGGAATCTTTTGTGGCCGGGCAGAGTGACCCCAACTGGTGGGCGGGGCTTCGATCCGCAGATTTTCCAACACCTTTTGTTTTGAAAAAATACTCTCTATCGTTTGAAATGCAGTCCGAAGGTCTTTTTCCATCCGACCGGCAGCCGGATGTTGGCATATGGACAGGGCAAACGAAATCAAACAGTATAGATATACTAATAAAGCCAATATCTTCTGCGTACATAGATGAAAAAGCTCAATCACGTTCTTAATGCAACTCGTCGCAACTACAGAGAGTACCATACCTATAATGTATAAGAGGGTAAAATCACAAAAGCTAAGGTCCATACCGTAGTTATTGAGCAGGATTTTCCACTCAGAAGAATTGGTTCTTATAGAATGTATTTGGTTGGATAGGACAACTATAATGTGCTAAATTGTGGGGCAATGACAGGACAAGCATAAAAGCTGCCACTAATTATGAAGACAAATGATTCTACAACCAGGCTTGATTTTATCCGACAGATTGTCGCAGAAGACCTAAAGACAAATAAATGGGACGGTCGGGTCGTGACCCGATTTCCTCCTGAGCCGAACGGCTATCTGCACATCGGGCACGCCAAGAGCATCTGCCTCAATTTTGGTATCGCAGCCGAAAGCGAGGGCGGCCTGTGCAATCTGCGATTTGATGATACCAATCCCATCAAAGAAGAAGAAGAATACATCGAATCTATCAAGCAAGACGTTCGATGGCTTGGCTTCGACTGGGAGGACCGGCTGTACTACGCCTCAGATTACTTCGAGCAAATGTACCAGTACGCCGTGCAGCTTATTAAGGCCGGTAAGGCATACGTTTGCGACCTGACCCCGGACGAAATCAGAGAATATCGCGGTACCTTGACCAGGAGGGGCAAGGACAGTCCTTATAGGAACCGTTCGGTCGAAGAAAACCTTGACCTGTTCGAGCGAATGAGGGCAGGTGAATTCCCGGAGGGCTCTCGTGTCCTTCGAGCGAAGATTGACATGGCATCTCCAAACCTGAACATGCGAGACC
>CAZWKM010000137.1:0-5839 GCA_964634165.1 uncultured Pirellulales bacterium
TCCCGCTTGAAGCAATCTTATAGATGTCATCAAGTGTCTTCATCGTGGGCGCCGGCGGCGCCGTTGGGTTCAATTCGCCGGCTATTGCGAATAGTGAAAAACCCAACAGCCCACACAAAACTATTGCTATTATGAAAATTGTCAAATTGCTGGTTCTCATTTTACTTCTCCTTAAAGAATTGTAGATATTTATGGTGTACTGATACGTTATCAGTAAAAGGCACCGAAATGTCTGTGATAGACCTGCATTTATCGTCACCTTCCTGCCCTTGGCAAACCTGACAAAAGCGATTCGATTATATCCGACCGAACCTGCAAAATCAAGAGGAAAATAGGGTCATTTTGACGTGCATTTCAGCGTTTTCTTCTAAAAATCACCGCACCTAAGCCTGACAATTCAAAAAAGCCCGTGCTCTTGTGAACAGTCCATTCTTTTCATCACCCTTACGGATAATTTCCTTTATCCTAAAATCACGAAAAACACGGGCTATAAAAATCCTATTTTCTTCTCCTCAACATCACCGCAACCTCGCCCCGTTAGAAGTCCCAACTAAAGCTCAGACACTTCCCCAATCCGACTTACTTCTAATGAGGCAAGCCGAGCAGTAGAGCAGGTTTGTTTAGGGGGTTGTACCCGCAAGCCAATTGTCGGCAAACTTGGCAAAGTCCTGAAAGTCTACATCACCATCACCATCTAAATCTCCAAGCAAAGGAGATTCTACGGTAAATGTAAACGTGAGATTGGCAATTACAGTCCCCAACTGAACACCGGAAACAGTATTACTCGTGCCAGTTGAGGCAAAGACCCCTATAATATCGCCAATTTCAGCATAAAAGAAGTCCACATCTTCAAAACCATAATAGAAAGTATTATCCAATTCCAGATTTGGCATATTCCACACTTCATTTATAGGGTCAGGCTCGGTTGTAACTGGAGGCAGTTCTCCTTTAGTAATAGCCAGATGGTCCATGTCGCCCGGGCCAATGAGGTATCCACTAACATTTCCGGGCAATACGCCTGTCGGTTCAATGCTTAGCGCCCCGGTGTAATAAACAATTACCTCATCTCCGATATTCTCACCTGAATCGGGCTGTATCTTATAAAATATTCCACGAGTTTGACCGTCTTTCGTAACTGAGCTACCAAAACTATACGCATAGCCGAAGCTGTCAAGCGATATTGCCGCCGCAAGAGAGAATACTCGCACACCTACGGAATGGTCGCCATAAGCAGAATTTACACTGTTGCGTGCGATAGTATTTGCTTGCAAGACGGCCGAGTAATCTTCTACTACAACATCATCTGTCCCACTGTTGCTAATATGAAACGGTCCGCTAATATAGTAGTAATCCTTTGAATAGTTGTCGCAAGAAGCAGTAAAGCCACCAGCGTAATATTCAAAATGTGCTCCTTGAGTGGTAACTGTAGGCAAGAGTACCATCAATACAAAAATTGCTTGTTTTTTCATTTTGCTCCCTTTTCAAAAGATTTTTACGTTTCTTCTCAGCATCACCGCACCGAGGCCGAGAAGCAACAGTGTGGCTACTTTTCAGTGTTGGGGTTCTGTGATTCCTTGTTTTCTTTATCTGCCAAATACCGTTGATATTCTTCATACTCCTTTTGGCTGATAGTTTTTGTTTCTTCTTTTGTTGTGGTCGGCAACTTGCAATCCTTTTGTTGAGTTATCATAAGCAGATGATTATACCTTTGTCGGTACGCTTCAATCTCTTTCTTTTCGCCCTGCTTCAAGTCCATAAAAAACAAAGGCACGATAAAAAGTATTCCTGTTGCTCCCAACGCAATATTTCTTCCAGTTTTATCGGATTTAGGCAGCAAGCGGGAAATCTCGTTTTCAATATAATACAAATCTACCCGCAACTCATCACAGGTTTTTTGCTCGTCTCCAAGCTGGCAAACCTGAACCAGATTGGCCTCACGCCCAGCACAACCAGCAAAAAATATAGAAAAGGCAAGCATTAAACTAACTAATTTTTTCACTTTCATACAATCCCCTTTCAAATTGTTAATATTTATAGCGTACCGATACCCTCTTGGCAAAACCCACTGGAATGGATGTTATACAATGGCATATTTAGTCATCTTTCTGCCTTTGGCAAACAAACCATAGACGATATTATTATACAGCATCCTCGCTGCCAGGCAAACAAAAAAACAGAGCAAATTCGTGTAATTCGTGGCTAATTTTGTCATTCCTGCGGAAGCAGGAATCTATAATCTGCTCTGGTTCCCCGCCTACGCGGGGACAAGCTTGGTGCCTTCGTGGCAAAAAAATACGCAATTTATTTACACGGCAAATAAATTGTTATCGTCGTTCCCTTGCCAGGCTCGCTTGCAATCTCCAGAGTGCCTTTGTTCAATTGGATGAGCCGGGCGGCGTGGGCAAGACCCATTCCGCGTTTTCGCCCTGCCGGCTTGGCCGAGAAGAGCGGCTGAGTTGCTTTTTGCAGTGTCTCAGCGTCCATTCCGCAGCCGAGGTCGTTGATTTGCAATTTCACGAAGTTGCCGCCCTCGGCGTCGGCGATAACCTTTATGGGGCCGAGACCGCCGGTGTAGGATTCAATGGCGTTGGAAAAGATATTTGCAATCGCCGATACTACCTGGCCTGAATCTACGAAAACGCTTTTGACATCCTCGGCAACTTCAATTTGGATATTGATATGTTCCACGCCTGTCTTTTGACTGGTTAATTGCACAGCTTCATCGAGCATTTGTTTAATATTTGTCTCGGCCGGCCTGGGCTCCGGCGGATGGGCAAAGCTCATCAGGTCCTCGATGACCGCAGATATTTCGCCGGTGTTTTCCTGGATTTGTTTCAGGATTCGTTTTTTTTCCGGGTCGGTCTCGGCCTCTTCGAGTAATTGCGCTCGGCCGGATATCACCGAGAGGGGGTTATTTAATTCGTGCGCTGCTCCGGCTGCCATCTCAGCCAGGGCGTTCAGAGAGCTATCTGCGGCAATCCGCGGTTGTGGCTCCCTGGGTTTTGCAAGAAGCTGCGCAAACTGCTCGGCAAAACGCTGCTGGTTTGCGGATGTGAAAGCAATATCTAAAACAGCCCCGGCAATCGAGGTAGCTGTCTGGAAATTTTCCTCGAACAGCTCTACATCTCCCGGATAACGAAGCTCAAAAGCAATTGCTCCGACTGCTTTCCCGTCGGCTAAGAGAGGCGCCAGTTTAGTCTGGTTCGGGTCAAAGTCAACGTCTAATTGCTCGAACAGCCAGTCGATGTAATCGTGGGCATCTAAAATTGCAAAGCTGTTTGCTATCGTTTCCGGTATGGCAGGTGTTTCGGCAGGGGCGTTTAATATGACCGTTTTGCTTTGCGATAAGTTCTCTACAACGACGGCTTCGAGAAATTGCGGCCCGCCCGGAGGAACTAAATACAGACAAACCATACCTGTTTGATAAAACTTCTGCCATCGCACAGCAAAGTTTTCTGCTATATCGATGGCTTCCGTCGTCGAATTTATACTCAGCAGAAATTCTGTCGTAAAATCTAAATGGCTCGAAGCAGTTTGCAGCCGGCGATTTTCGAGGGACAATTTTGTGTGCTCCTGTGCTAATTGGGCCGCGGCAGTGTGAGCAATGTCGCAATAGCTCGCCACGGCATTTGGTAAATCCAGGCCCAGAACTTTGGATTTTTGCCTGACTGTTTCGGGCAGGTTCCGGCGAATTTGTCCCAATTGCTCAGGTGTAATCGCAAGTGACTGCGCTATTTTCTCTGCCGGCTCGGGTGAATCGTAGCTGCCGGATTGGCCGATGCCGCATTCGCGCGCTACAGAATCGGCTAACTGCACCACCTGAGCTATTCTTGCTTCAGGCGTAGTTTGAGAAATTGTCCCCGTCTCACTGTGATGAAGCCAGATGGCAAGGGTGATTTGATTTGGCAGGTGCCACTTTTGAGACAGACGTTTGCCGAGTATTGTATGGTCGGTGCCGAGGTGTTTTTGCTCGATGGCACAGGCGCTGGCCTTTGTTGATTTCGCTTCTTCGACAATACGGGCAAGACTTTTCGGCATTGCCTCTTCGAGTGCAAGTTTTCCGATATCGTGCAGCAGCCCCGCAGAAAAAGCCAGCTGCGAATCCATTTGTGGTGATATGATTTCGGCGATATCTTTAGCACAACAGGCGACCGCAAGAGCGTGTTGTATAAGGTCTTTTCTGAGCAGGATTCTGCTATTGTTGTGGTCGAAGGCCTGGAAAACTTTAACAGATAAAACGGCATCGCGAACCAGGTGCGCAGGCAGTTTATCAAGCACCCGGCGAAGCGAAAATTTCTCATCAGGCAAGCTCACGCCTTGCTGATGGATGAGTGAAAGAATCTTGGCGGTAAGGGCCGGGTCTGATTCGATAATGTCAGCTATGGCTGAGGGCGAGAATTGGGGTTGCAGCAGCTTGGAAAAAAATCCTGCTGCAACCGAGGGTAAGGTCGAAAGCGAATCGAGCTGGCGAATAACAAGCTCTACCTGGCGGGCAGCCATTGGGTCGGCTTTTTTATCCGGCATTTATATATCCTCGTATTTAGTTGTTGCTATTTGGAAACTGTCTCAAAACACGAAACGTCATTGCGAGCCCCATAAGACGAACGGCCAGCTTGCGGAGCGAGCGAAGCGAAGCAATCCATTCACTATTCACTGACGACTATTCACTGATTTATTTCATCTGTAAAACAGTAGCGATTTTGTCAGTGAGTTCAGTGATGTCAAACGGCTTTCTTATGAAATCTTCGGCACCGGATTTTAGCAGCTGGTCGATTTCATCCTGTTTTACGACGCCGCTTACGATAATAATTTTGATGTTTTCGAATTCGGGATTCTTTCTTATCGTCAGGCAGACGACGTTGCCGTTGACATCGGGCAGCATATAGTCGAGTAATATCAGGTCGGGCCGGAACTGCTCGGTTGATATTCCTGCGTCATAGCCGCTGGATGCGGTTTTGGTTTCGAATCTGCCATCCCGGACGAGAATATCGACAATAAGCTCGACTATTTCAGCATCATCATCGACGATAAGGATCTTCTTTTTGCCGGACTCGAGCTTGTCCAGAGGGATGTCGTTTTCCTTCATAAATTTAATCAGACTCCGGCGTGGAATTCTTCGGAATTTTGAGCCGGGGACGCGAAATCCTTTAAGTCTGCCGGCATCAAAACATCGAATGATTGTTTGCTGGCTTACCTTGCAAATTTGGGCGGCTTCGCCGGTGGTAAATAAATCCTTCATTTTCTCTATCCCTCTTTTTTCACCAAATACTTTCGTTATAAGGCCTCTCCAGATTACCTTTATCTCCCAATTTAACTATCGGACGTTGGGGTTGTCAAGGATAAAAAAATATTAAAAAACCCAGTTTTTAGTTGTGAAAGAGTAGATATTATCAGTCTTTGGGTAATTAGAGGGGATTTGATGGGGTTTTGGCGGGTTTGACGCTTCAAGAAAAAGGGCAAAGAGGCGTTTGACCCCTCGACTTCGCTCGGGACAGGATTTTGAGCTGGGCGGGGATTTTGGGTGCTTAAGGGAGGTAGTTTGGGGGATTTGGGTAAGGAAAAAATCCCCCACTACCCGATTTCGTGGGTACGGTGCGGGGGCAGGTCAATCAAAAACGCAGGTTTTCGCACCAAACACGCAAGTTTTAAGACAAAACGTTCGAAAACGTTCGAAAACATTCGAAAATATTCGAAAACGTTCGAAAAGTAGTGTGAAACGTTTGAAAAGTAGTGTGAAACGTTTGAAAATATTCGACTTTTTTAGCACGTTTTTTTTGCCTTTGAAATTGGGTTTGTTTTGCATAATCGTTCATTGTTCATTGTTCGTTGTTCGTTGTCA
>CAZWKM010000138.1:0-5829 GCA_964634165.1 uncultured Pirellulales bacterium
GGGTCGGGGACGTAGTGCAGCGCAACGAGCCGCACTTTGTCTTTGCCGGAATAAACATCGCTTCTGTCAAGTATGGCAATGACTCTTTTCTGTGGGCCGTCGGTGCCGATGCGGACGAGTATGTAAGCGGTAAAGACATCGCTGCGGACGGTAACGAGATTGCTGATTCGTGAGAAGATTATATCTCGCTCCTCGAAGTCATCGACAACGCCGTCGCCCGGCCTTAACCTGTCGGTCGTCAGGTCGGGGAAGCCGAGCAGGTCATTAGCATCAGGTTCATATCTCTGAATTCTGTATTCGTTATCACCGGCAACAACAAAGTTCAACTCTCCAATACTTGCAAAGCCGGGTTCTTCCCGGAGGCCGGGAATACCGGTTGCAAAGAACCGGCTGTTCGGGTCTGGCTCTATAGTGGGGCTTTGGCGATAATCCACGGGGAGTCTGAGCTTATCTCGATAGGCGACTATTGCCCGGGCTATTGGCTCGGTCATCCACGGCAATTGTGCTATCACGTACCACGGTGCGGTATTGATGTTTATCCTGCCGGGAATTTTCCACTCCGGGCTGAATCTATCATTCGCATCTTCGAAGCCGTCATTATCATTGTCAATATCGTCGGTGCTTGGGTCGAAGACGGTTAGATATTGAAAAACATTTCTATAAAGGGGATTTTGCAGATTTAATCTCACCTTCTCTTCTTCGCTTTTATCTGTTTCCCACAGTTTGCCGATTTCCAATAGTTTTTGGCCGATGGTGCTGTCAAGCGTGGTGCCGTGCCCGATTGTCAGGATTCGGGAAATGTCGCCAACAGTAAGCAATTTCGTGTAGGGTTGTGGTTGTGGTTTTGTTATAGGATAAGGAGGTTTTACGGGATTCGGAAGATAGAAACTGAAGTTGTGGTCTCGGTCCGCAAACAAACCGGGGGCAATATTATTGCTTATTCCAAGGGTGGAAGGAGCCGGTTCCAATGTTTGATAAATAACATGCCAATCGCGGACATCCCGTCCGAAATATCGCTCGTCGTTCCTCGGCACCCAGTTCGGGTCAACTACCTGCTGGTCAACACATATCCATTTTTCAGTGCCCACTACTCTTCGTTTAAGGAACAAAATCCCATCACCGCCTGGACGAGTAGTTATCGTGGGCGGTTCTCGGGGTTCGTCGGGGGGGCTGCCAACTACCGGCGGCTTGCGCCCGCCGGGCGGCTGCCAGTGCCCGAAGAACCTGAGTCTTGGGTCCTGCCTTCTACGTGGCGTGTATATGTCAAACTCACGAAGCACATTAGCAACCACAAAATAGCCGTCTCGCTCAATTCTATCGCCGCTGCCGAACGACACAGTTAACACAGTACCGGTACTGTTCGGCTCGTCGTAAGTGAGCTCAATCTCGAAGTCGCGTAAGTCTATGGCCTTATCGAACGGGTTGTAGAGCTCAACCGCGCAGTAAATGGAGCCGGGCTTACTCTTCATACCGATTTCAGTAATAAACGGCTGGGCCTCAAAGCCATAATGGGTAACGCCGCAGGGGTCAACGAAAGTTGTTACGCTGTCGGGGTCCAGAACTCCATCATTATTATTATCATCACGGTCGGCGAAGTCGATCATATTGACGGCAAGCTGTGCGAAACGCGCTTCAGTTTCCCAGCGGAGGGGGCCAACTATACGGGGGTCGATACTGCGGAGAAGTTTATTATATAATAACCGGAGATAATCCTGTCGATACTGGACGGGAACTTCTTCATTGATGTTAATCAGCTTATCACCGTTCGGGTCGATAATCCTGTCGATGTTGTAAGTGGTGAGCAGATGCCGTCTGTAGTAGTTGTTGTTGGGGTCATAGGGGTCCGTAACAGATTTTTGCCAGTCTCCCAGCGTACCAACACTTCCACCATAAGGCTCATCCTTAATTGGAGCATCCAACCCTATTGTGTAATCCCATACATTCTCCAATCGAGTCAGCGCCTTTGAAGTTATGCAGTACCGGTAGCGCAATTCAAGCTCATCGGATATATCAAACGGCAAATAACCACCTGCCGGAGACTCAATACGCCAGATCATATTCTTCTCAAATGCGTCCCAGTTTGGGTCGCCGTCAGTGCCACACCTCGCAGTATGAATCTTATCAACATCGTCTCCGAATCTTGCCAGCCCGGCCAAATTTATCTGCATCTGGCTTGAGCCGTCAATTCTTTCACGGATGATGCTGTTGGGGTCAAACGTACCTGCTGTGTTGACATTCACCATTGCCTGGTTGTCAACGATTCTGATGGCCGCATAAATGGGTTTGCCTTTGCTTGTCGTAATATTATCAAGCACAATCCATTTCGAATCCGCTATACCATCACCGTCTGCATCGGCTAACTGGCCTCTGAGTTCATTCTCCAACATGCCGTCGTCCATATCATTGCCGCCATCCAGTTCTCCGTTAATATCCAGGTAAATTTTAGGATATTCCAGAATAACTTTTCTGTTCCCTGGGGGATCCACCTTAACATACCGTGTAGCGAAACCTCTCCAGGCCAAATATCCCGTAACGTCGCTTATCTGTCGCCAGAGATATCTGTCTTTGGTTGGGTCCGGGTCTCGCTCTAAGTATGGCTCAAGACTTGCCAGCCAGGCGTTGCACGGGTCGGGATAGTCGTAGTATTCCTGGGCCGGGCAGCAAATGGCGGCGCTGCGGGGGAAATCTAAAGCCAGCTCCTGCGATATCTTCGCAATGACCGCTTCGACGGCGAAGCCAAGCTCCCTGTTTTCCGATATGGCCGAGGTTGATATTTTGTCCACGCGGGCCATCATAACAAACACCACGCCGACGATAGCCAACAGCGTGGTCAAAACCACCGTTAGAATAAGGGCCGAGCCGGCCCTTACCCGTGACTCGTGATTCGTGACCGGTAACTCGCTTTTCGTATTTCGTATGTCGTATTTTGTATGTCGCATTTCTTATCTCGTGTGTTGTATTTTGTATTCTACGAACTATGAACAATGAACTATGAACTTTCCTTAATCGCCTACATAAACAATATGCGTAAACAGCCGACCCGGTTTCCCACCCTGCTTTATAATATCCTTCGAATCATGCAGCGTAAAACTGAACTTCAGAGCCCTTGTACCGGGTCTCTTATGAATTTGAATAGCATGGTCGGAATCTACGAAAGTGCCGTCTCCGCCACCTCCTGGGAGCCATACAAACCTTCCCATTGTGTCATCCCACAACTCATACTCTATCCTAAAATCACTTACGCCTTTGGCCATATACCTTACTAAATCTTGTTCTGAAGTAGTGTCTAAAGGCGGCAAAATCCCTCCCCCTCCTGCCCATCTAAGTTTAGTCCCAAAAATGTTTTTGCTTTCAGCTCTAAATTCATAAAAAGGCATCTTATAATATTCATCCAGTGCGTTTGAATCCGGCAAAGAATAATCAGAAGTTAATATCATTTGTCCTCTTGACAATACTTGCTCACCCGTACTCGAAACTGTATCCGTCATACCGTAAAATATACTTGCTAAATTACCTGCTACTGTTTTTCTGTTGCCGGATGAGTCTGTATATTGTCTGATTGATTGAAAATCTCCGTTTGCAAGAAATACGATGCGGTCCCGCCACACCACAATGGGATAACCTTTACCGACGCTTTTGAAGTCGGTATTCAACTGGTCGGTAATGGCCCGCAGCTTTCGCATAATTTCAGCGTTCGCAATAGCGGTGCGATAGGCCCCTATGCTGACTTTGAAAACCACGCCTGCAAAAGAAAGCACCATAGCCAGAATCGCAATAGCAACTACAAGCTCAATTAGAGTAAAGGCCTTATTAGTTCGTAGTTTATAGTTCATTGTTCATCGATTTATAGACCGCCTCAAACCGCTTAACATTTTCGATAAATCTGTTAACTTATCTTTTAAATCAATAAATTTTTCTGACCCACATAACGTTGTTTGAGCGATATTTGCAGCAGTGTAACGCATTCAAAAACCGAACCCCTTGCCATATCTATGAAACGACTAAAATCTTTTTTACTTCGAGCCGATCCTTCCGAAATATTCAATGATATAGATACGGCAGCTCTCCTTAGCTGGCCCGTTAAGCCGAACATTTCATCCTTTGGGAAAGTCTTCGTCAACAAATAGACGTCACTAACCAAATCAACTGCTTTATTATAAACATTGAGGTCTTCAAAATTGAATCCCATTGCATTCTCTTTCTATGAACAATGAACCACGAACTAAAAACTATTCGGGTTAAAACCTAATTATTTTTTGATATACCGCTATACAGGGGTATCTGCCGCCGTTGGCCGGCGGTGGAACCACCCAGACCTTATCAGGAGGAACGATGCCCGGGACCCAGGGCCTATCGAGTCGAATCCTATCATCATCAGGTGCTGCATACCGCTCTAATACGCGGTATATCTGTCCGGTTTCGTCATCCACTATCGTATAGCCATCGTTAATAAATGTTTTCTCAACAGGGTCGACAAAGTTTATCGAAAGCTCATCGGGGCCGACTTGAGAAACGTTGACAGCAATTGGTATCGGATAGAAACTGCCAACGGGGTCAAGCGCACGGGTAACCGGCTCCCGAACCCAATATCTGCCGCCCTCCCCTATCTTCCTGCTGACAAAAACCGTTACCTGCACAAGCCGGGCAGTCAGGTCCACTCGCCTGCAAAGGGCCGACCAGTAATATTTTTTCTCCGAGATGTCAGTGCCGGTCGAAGGATATGCAAACTCGTTGGGGTCGATACCTAAAGGAAAGACATTGGGGTCGTTAAAGTAGGTGTGCTGGTCGACTTTCAATGCAGCGAGGCTAATATCATCATTTGGGTCATTCGGGCTGCCTATTGCGTAGAGTCTTACTTTCGCAAAGGCCTCGTCGGCTGCTACCGCTGCAATGGTTCGCTCAGTGGCGATGGTCGAAAAATAGATAGCTACGGGGAATGTGCCGGCTATAAAAAGCATCCCGATAGCAAGCGTAGCGACGGCAAACAAGACCTCGGTAAGAGAAAAACCATTATTTTTCCGCAATTTTCTCACAGGCAGCACTCTCACTTTTCTATCATCGTTCCTGTATATGGGTTAATGTAGATGACTTCCAAACCATACAAGTAATCAAACCCTTCGACTTTGTTCATCTTATCAAACAAAGTTCTGTCGTAGATAACAAACCTGCTTCGGCTCGATTCTTCCCCTAAACCAAACTCAGCATAGTCATCCTGAACGAACATACCGGTGTTATAATTTGTAATATTTTCTGGAGAATTAAAAATATCATCCATTGAGTCATTAAGATTTAGTGGTCGGTAATCACCATCTCTATTCCTGACTCGCACATTGTGTATTACCATTTTGCCACTTGGCGAAAAAACTATCGAAAAACTTGCCGTATCTGCAATGTATACCGGGTCATCGAAGTCATCTACTCCAATTAGCCGGTCAATTGGGTTCTCTGCCCCATCCGGAATCGGTCTACGATCAATTCTGACCATTAAATCCATCACGCCGACTGAATCGGGTAGTTTTATTGGCTCCAGGCCTTCTACGGCCCTGAAGCCGGAGACCAAACCTGTGTTGTCAAAGTCGTGCACGATAAAAATCATATACTGAGGGGCTCTTAGCGGGCCTGTGGGGTCGTAGGCCTTCTGGAATCTGATACCGGCGTAGCGCTGTTCTCTCGCGGCGATAGCACGGGCTGAAGCCATCGCCGCACTTATCATAGCCCTTGCACCGCTCTGTGACTCGAATGAGTTAAAAAGCATGCGGGCAGCCGGCAATCCCAGACTGACCAGCAGCGCTACAACCGCGATGACAACCGTCATCTCCGTCAGTGTAA
>CAZWKM010000139.1:0-5787 GCA_964634165.1 uncultured Pirellulales bacterium
CCCCGATGTTAGCTGGTCTGTAATTATAACCTTATGGTCAAAAACTGCAAGATTTAATCCGCACTAATCGAAATCAGTGTAAATCCGCGATTAAAAATACTCGCTCGTCGCAAGATGATTGTCCCCTCACCACAGGGGTGGGTAAAAAGGACAAAAAATCCCCCCACCACAGGGGTGGGGGCTATATAAAACGGCGGAAAGTTTTGTAGGGTGTGCACTGCACACCATTTTTCTTCATCATTCGAAATTCCTTGTTCGATATTGGATATTCCTTTTTTTACGTTTACCCGTCGCTGCTGCGACGACGCAATAAAAATGTCATTGCGAGGCCGACAGGCAGCAGGACGGGGCCCGAAGATGATGAATCATCTGTTTCCGGGTATATACTCAATTGCCGTCCACCGGAAAAACCTCATTCGCCTTGTCATCAAAGCACTTGCGTGACCCTGCCGCTTGCCGCCGACCATAATATGCTGACAGTATGAATACGCTAATAATCCTGACAATGAAACTCTTACGGACCGTTATCTATTGGCCCTGGCCTTACTAACACAGGCGCATTTTTGATCTGTGGTCGAATAGCCAGCCAGTCTATTCCCTGAAACTCAGGGTCCTCTATTTGCCTTACTTCCTCATCTCCGCGGTAGGGACACATCGTATCGACCCATGCGATAAGTTTTCGCCGGCTAAGTTCATCGACCTTCACATCGTAATGCTTACCGCTCGATGCAATATCGACAAGACGGCTTTTATACGACAACCTTGTCATTGGCTCCGGCGTTACATAAGCAGCCGGGTCACGCTGGTCATACGCCTCAACCAGTATCGTATCGGCGATACCAAATCCGGCAGGGGGATTATCTGGTGGATGATAAGCTGACCCCCACGAAGGATTTCCAATCAACAGTACATACGGCTCCTTGAAAAGACCATCCCCCCTGTACGTAAGGTCCAGTGTGTCCCGTGCCTCTCCGTCGCCCTGGTGACACTGGCCGCAGTATTTATCCAATACGGGTTGAGCAAAGCGCATATAGCTTATAGACTTATCACCCCACGGCGGGGGAACTATTTCCGATGGACCACGACGTAGTGCCATGGCATTGGTTTTTGCAGCCGGTGCCACGCTGTGCATCTCGTGACACCCAAGGCACCCTCTTATCTCGCCCGGCATCACACCGGAGACCGAGCGCATTGTCTGTAACGCCAGATAATTTTCATCGAGCAGTTGAAAGTAAAGGGGTTTGCCCGAAGGCGCCTTAAAATAAACGGAACCATCGTCTTCAATCGGTACCGTTCCAAGTATCCGTTTGACTCCCTCGGAAGATACCATCGAGACCACCGGCCCGGTCGATGCATAAGGCCGTTTGTACCAGTAGCTGTATGTCTTGGCATCCATCGTCAGAATACGAAGATACTTTGCCTTGCCCTTGATCTTGGCTGGAGCATTATGATAAACGTTATTGCTGTATATAATACCACCGGCAGGGTCAAGACGCTCTGCCATCGTGGGCCATTGCACAGTATCCGGCATTACCGCAGGCTTCGGGCGAGGCTTAACAGGCACGGCATGAAAGATATGATGTACGCCCTGGTAAATCAGTTCTTTGTTACCCGCTGTATCCATCAGGTATAATACAAACTTACCATTCCTGTTGGCTGATACAAGGAACACCTCTTCGCTTAATGGATATGGCGTCTGATAAGCGCGATAGTTTCCACTTTTATGATAATTCTCTGACTCTATCGGATCGACCGGGCCGTTGCCTGATTCGGGCCATTGAAGTTCGGCCGTTACTTTTGTAAGTCCGCCCGGGAAGTTAAGACCTTTTCGTGAGTCAACAATGCCGATACTGCCGGCAAACCAGTTATGATGGGCGGAACCGGTAAACATTACCCTGTGACTGCCCGGGATCGACCGGGCGTCTTTCAGTAGATCGGGCCACACACTCTGGTTGCCCCAGAAAGTAGCGGCCCGGGTCCCATCCGGATTCATCGTCCAAAGCGATTGAACTCGCCAGAGCGGTTTATCGGTATATTCCCAGCGGGTATATATCACCCGGCCGTCATTGAGCAGCGAAGGCAGATAGTCCGGCTCGATGTTACGCGAAATGATATACATATTGCTGCCGTCGAGATCGCACCGCGTTACTGAAAATGAATTTGTCGGAGGCATACATCGGACATAGTTATGCCCGCGCGTACTGGCAAAGATGATATGCTCGTCATCCGGCAGATAGATTGGGTCGACATCGTCATAGATACCCGAGGTAATTTGTCGTAATCCGGAGCCGTCAATATTTATCTCGTATAGATGAAAGTTCTTCTTGTTGGCCGGGTGAAATGAGAACAGCACACGCTTTGCATCAAAAGACAGGTCGGGCCGCCAGAATGTGCCATGCAAAGGCTCGGCCGGCATCAGTTTTGTTAAATGACCCTTTGGGGACAGTCCTTTAAGAGTAAGCAGCCTGCCGCCCGGCACTGCCATATAACCAAGTCGATGACGTGTCTGATGGGGCCACTCGGATCCTGCCGGCGATGGTATATCAATAAACAACACACTGTCAAAATCCACAACGGGATTGCCGAATATTATCCTGCGCTTAATACCTCGCGCCGCGTAATATAACTGCTCATCTACACCATCGGCCCCCACTCTTGTCTTCGACAAGAAGACGTGGGGGGCCTCCAAGGTTTTAAGCTCGGACAGCTCTTTTGAAAAATCAACTTCGTCCGGATAATTTCGTCTGATTCCGGCGGCAAGTTCTCTGGCCCATCCAATCTCCTTCTTTATGCGCTTAGCTGTTACAACTCCATTTGCCTGGTGCAGCCAATCCCGCCGCAATATCTCTTCTGCCTCTTTCGCCGAGTAATCCCGCGTTTGTGGGGTATATGGCTTTACATATGGCGCCACCGCTTCATGCTGCACCGGCCTGTGTACTACCCGCATCCCTGCCTCAAGTATAAAATTAACCCAGTCTGCCTCACAGGTCCCGGCCTCCCCCATATCCTTGAGCCGTTCAAACTTCGTTATCAGCTGCTCGACCTCTTCGGATTTCTTCCGCTCGGTACTACTAAGCCTGTCCCACTGCTGCTCCGTTAGTGGTTTATATTCGGTCACAAGGCCTATCAGATATTCGGCCTTGCGCAGATTCCACGAATTGTCCGACGCTGTTAGATAATCCAAAGGCTGGCTGTTCGTCACCTTAGAGAACCTGGCGCACTCATCGGAAAATCTCGCGGTCAGCTTCACCTGGACAAACCTGGCCAAAACATTCGGCACACTCCTGTCTTTGACGTTCCTCCGCGTCGCCGCCATAGTTTCAGCAAATGTTACTTTATCCACAAATATGTCTTCTACCTGCCCTTGATACCTCTTGAACTTTGCCTGAATCACCGACAGACCTTGTTCGTATAACCTGGCGATTTGATTGCCTGTCAGAGCAATATTGAATATCCGCACATCATCTATCGCCCCCTGGAAAAACTCACCCGCTCCGGCCAGTGACCCTATGAACGCATCGGCGCCACCTCCGGAGATAATCCGTCCCGGCTTTTTCCGTGAGTCGATTTCAAGCCCGTCCAGATAAACTCGCATTTTCTTACCGTCAAATGTCCCTGCCGCATGGTGCCATTGAAGATTTGTCAGCAATGCCGGTTGAACCCGCGCGTCCAGCTCCTCGTAACCTGAACCCTCTACGTTCAGTCCTAATGATAATATCCTGCCGTTGTTCTGAAATGAAAAAAGAATCCGCCTGTCACCGTCTTCCTTGCGGAATATCTCCCGATAACCGGAAAGCTCTTTTGGACTCACCCACGCCGAGATAGTAATTGCCGGCAGATTCCTGAACGCCTCATGGGCCTTGATACGGATTACCGCCCGTCCCTTGAGCCGTGCTGCTGTTACGAAAATTCCTTCCTCCAGCGAAACATCCCCCTGGACACTTGCGTCAAGCCCGGCATCTGCAGAATCCCTTAACACTCCATCCGTCAGATCATCGAACTCCCAATGCCCGATTAATCCTTGACGGACGCCTTGCTCAATCTCATCTCCCGCGGCAAACACACTACTGCCCAGTGCAATACACACATAGACAAGTAGAAGATTTAAGACATTTCTTTTCATTAAGCAAAATCCGAGTAATTATCTTTACGTGTATTATAACAGCTTTCAGTCGAATTTCATACCTGTCAACTCGACGACCTGCTAAAAAATAGTACAGATGTTGTCCCTTCATAATTCTATTATAATTGACGTTACATTGGCATTGATGGTAGAATTGCAAGTTAAGAAACGATTCCAAGTCCAATCCTGTGTGGAGTACGATGCATGCAACCAGAGCCGACTAATGCGAGAAGGAGAACATTCCTGAAAACTATCGGAGCCGTAGGGATGGGCTCCATTGTTGCATCGCTGGAATCAGCAATTGCTGTGGGTAGTCCTGACTCTACTGATACCAGCGTTCCAAGAGAAAAACAGCAGACCGCATCACCACAGTTGCCGCAGCGAAAACTTGGCAAAACGGGTTTCAAGGTTCCCTGCTTGACCCTTGGGACTGCAACGTCAAATCTCCTCGATAACCAGATTGTGCTGAGAAACGCGCTTCGCTGGGGTGTAACTTGTTGGGATACAGCTACGAACTATGGAGGGGGAAACAGCGAGCTTGGCATAGGCAAATTCCTCTCGAAGACCGTGGAAGCCCGGACTAGACTGGTCATCATAAGTAAGCCTCCAGACATAAGAACGCCGACACCAGATGTAGAGGATGTAGAAAAGCACTTGCAGACCTCTCTGAAAAGAATGAATGTCGAGTACATTGATGTATATCTTGGCATCCACAACATCCTTGATCCCGACCAGTTGACCGATGAGCTGAAGAAATGGGCCAAAAGCGCAAAGAAGCGAAGGCTGATACGCCTGTTTGGCTTCAGTACTCACAAGAACATGTCGCAATATCTGACCGTTGCGTCCAAACTCAACTGGATTGACGTAGTAATGACGGTCTACAACTTTCGGCTGACGCAGGATCCCCAAATGCAGGCTTCTGTAGACGCGTGCCACAAAGCGGGCATCGGGCTTATTGCTATCAAAACTTTGGCTGCTGGCCCTGTTGCCAAATGGGTCAGACAAGACGTGAAAGTTGAAACCGAGCAGGATAAGAGACTAGTCGGACGCTTCACGCGGCGAGGCTTCACTGAAGGGCAAGCCAAAATAAAGGTTGTGATGGAAGATAAAAGGTTTGGCTCAGTTTGCGTTGGCACGGAAAATGTTGCTCTTCTCCGCACAAACGTAGCAACTGCCCTCGACAAAACCAAGCTAAGTCAGAAAGATAAATCAGCCCTTAGAGAACACGCTAAAGCAACTCGAAGCAGTTATTGTGCTGGTTGTGCATCCGTATGCGACTCGGCCCTGCCGGATGCCCCATATGTCAGTGACATTATGCGGTATTTAATGTACTACAACAGCTATGGCCAGCAAGATAGAGCAAGAGAGCTTTTTGCTCAAATTCCCGGCAATGTAAGAAATAGACTACTCGATATGGATTATAGTGTTGCAGAAACTCGTTGTCCCCAGCATCTGCCCATAAGCAAGTTGGTCGCCGAAGCAGCCAGGAAGTTGGCCTAATCATCATTTCGAACGGAGAGTTTCAGCTCGCTTTGAGTGTTACCTTCCTTGATAACAAACTCCACTGTAACACACTCTCTCCTCGCCTCTCCCAGAAAAACCCATGTCCCAGCCCCCGATGTTAGCTGGTTCCCAGCACCAAATGACGCAAGCTTGCTATTTCG